>JAKAPO010000168.1 GCA_021807065.1 bacterium | reverse complement strand
TTCCAGCGTGAGGTCTCGCCCGTAGCGCTCGAGCGCCTTGTAAGTCCCCTCGGGGTCGCGCGTCGTCACGCGCTGGTTGCCGCGTACCTGCCGCAACGCTTGCAAGAGCTTGTCACGCGTCAGACCGCTCTCGCGGAAGATCTTGCCGGCGGCACCGCTCGACTGCGCCATCGCCAGCAAAACGTGTTCCACGGAGACGTAGTCGTCGCCGAGCGATTGCGCTTCGCGTTCGGCCGATGTGACGATGCGCGCCAGCTCTGGCGCGAGCGTCACCTGTGCGTTCTCGGCGCCGGCGCCGGAGAGACGCGGAAGCTTGCCGATCGCTTCGTCGGCTTCACGGCCGATGACCGCCGGATCGGCACCCGCAGCAGCGATGACGTCCGGGGCGATCCCTCGCTCCTGCGCGAGAAGCGCCGCGAGCAGGTGCTCCGGCGTGGTCTGGGTGTTGTGCTCGGCGAGCGCGCGCGAATAGGCTGCGTTGAGCCCATCGGCAACGCGCTCCGTCATCTTTTCGACGTTCACTGCCCTCTAATACCGCTATCGGCGGCGAGCGGGTTGCGCTCCCGGAGATGAGCCATAATCCGACAGGCTCTTAGAAGGGTGCGCGCCAGCGAAGTCCGGCGAAACGCGCGTAGTCCCGGTCGGCAGTGATCCACTTGCAGCCCCACTCCACGGCGACGGCAGCGAACCACGCATCTTGCACGAGATTCCCCGATGCTTTGGATTCTCGGCATAGGCGCTCGAAAATCGCCCAGTGCCGATCCCCAGGGATGACCTGGGTTGCGTTCGGCTGATCGAGCAGTGCTCGGCAAAACCTAAGCGTTTCCACTGTTGAACTCGGCCTCACGAAGATGCGAGGGTCGGTGCAGACCCGCACGAGCTCGCCAATACCTGCGGCGAGATGCCGAAGGCGGCCGATTCGTTTACGACTCCTTCGAGCCAAGCCTTCTACCGGGCGTGATCCTTCGAATCGCGGCGAAACGCGTGGATGAGAACGGTTGCGTCGGGTAGGATCACCAGCGGTGCTCTAGCAGATCAAGCAAGTCCGCGGTGCTGTTCAAATCGACGCCGGCTCGCAATCCTCCGGCAACCGTGCTCACCGGGAGCCTCAGCGCGCGCCGGGGAGGTCGCTTCTCCCGGCGCCGGAGCGCTTCGGGAAGCCGAATCGTCGTGTGCGTGCCGCCCATGATCGCGGTCTGTATGTCAGTCTGTCAAAGGGACTCGAGCCGCGTCTCCTTCAGCCGGGTCGGAGACGCTGCATCGTTGTCATTGCCGTTTCCAGGTGAAGCCTTGCACGAAGTCGCCGGAGGGCGAGCCCCAGACGGCCCAGATGCGGCCCGTCAGCACGTCGATGCCGACGTTGTGCATGCGATGTCCGACGGGAAGTTCGGCGATGAGCCGCGGCGGCGCGTTCGCTGCGACGCCGTAGACCACGATGCTGGATTTCGCTGCGCAGGCGAGGACCTGGCGGCTCTCGTCGAGCGCGCACTGGTCGACGAACGTTGGAATCGAGGTGGAGGCGACGTGGCGGCCCGCGAGCGTGTAGATGGCGAGCACGCCGTTCTCGCCGGCAACCAGCAGCGTGCCATCCCGCTCGTCGATCTGCAGCGGGTGGTTGTCCGAGATCTGCGGGGTCGGAATCGTGCGCGCAATCGTCAGCGTCTTCGGGTCGATGACGACGATCTCGCTGTTGGTCGCGATGTTCTGGTAGAGGTCGTGCGTTCGCGGGTCGATGGCCAGATACTCCGGTTTGTGGCCGGGCAGCCTGATCGTCTTCACGAGCGTGAACGAGCGCGCGTCGATGACGAAGAGGCGCGTGCCGTCGTCTTCGTCGGCATAGATGCGGTGGTAGAGCGGATCGTAGGCAATCGCATCGACGTGCCCCGGTACGCCGACGCGGTGCACCTCCTTCATGGTCACCGGATCGACCTCCGAAACCGCTTCGCCGCGCCCGTCGCCGGTGTAGACGTCACCCGTCTGCGGGTTCACCGCCACGCCGGCCATCGGGCCGACTCGCACCTGGCCCAACACTTTGCCGGTATCCGCGTTGACGATGAGCAGCGAGTCGTTGCCGCCGTGCGCTGCGTAGACGCGCCTACGCCGTGCGTCGACGGTGACGTAGTCGAAGTAGTGCTTGCCGGGCTGCGTAGCGACCGGTTGCGGCGGCGTAAACGGAACGAGCGGCATCGCTGACTTCCTCCAAGACGAACTCCGCAAACGTTAGGGCTCCGGAGCGCAATGCCCTGGAGCCCTGGGAATAACGGTCTTCGGCGTTAGTAGTCCGTGCTAGTCGAGTACACGAGCACGGCGCTCGGTTCGCTCATGCCGGTCGCGCCGCCGCTAATCGTGAAGTCCGGCGCGATGTTGCCGCAGTGGCCGGGGCGGAATATGTCGATCTGGGGAAGGTTGTTGCTGACGATGTAGACGTAGCCACCGTTATCCACTGCGGCGGTTATCTGCCCGCTGCCGAATCCCGTGTTCGAGCCGGAGATCTGGCAGAGCGGCGTCTGCGAGCCACCGGTCATGGTGAACTCGACGACTCCGGGGATACCGTTGTCGCCGATCCACAGGTGGTTCTGGAAATCGATGTAGAGCTCGAGCGGTACGGAAAGCGCCGCACTGGTAATCACGGCCTTCGGCGCAATGTTATTTGCTCCCGATCCCAAAGCGACGGGTGCGAACTCGTCGATCACGGGAACGGCACTCGCATTGGAGCAGTCCGCCACCCAGATATTGCCCTGCGAGTCGAGCGAAAGACCCTGCGGGCATCCGAGCGTCGTGTTCGAGCCGGAGATCCACGCGGAGGGCGCCGTGTTGGCCTTGCTCGGATTGGGTGCGAAGATGTCGATTTTGGTTGCGCAGGTGTCCGCGACGTAGATGGTACCGTTCTGCGAGATATAGATGCCGGTCGGACAGGCGAACGTCGTCGCGGGGCCGCTGAGCGTGTGGTAGACCGGGGTTCCGCCGGTCGCGTTGACGGCGTACCAGGTGACCGAGGCATTGCCGAAGTTCGCGGCCCAGAGGTTACTCTGGAAATCGTTAAAGATGAAGAACGGCCTGCTGATCGTCGCGCTGTGGTTGTTGTACGCCGGCGAAAGGTTGCCGGTGCTCAGCGCACTGCTGGTACCGAGATTATAGGTGAGCAACGAGTGGTTGCCGATGTCGCCGACTACCACGTACTGCGCGTGTGGGGTGCCGCCCGGCGAGAGCGGCGCGAAGCCGCCCGGGGCGACCGAGGCTCCCGGCCCCTTGCAGGCTGCCACTACGAGGCTCAGCCCAACCATGGTACCGGTCGCCAAAAGCCTTGAAACTCGAGTCATGAGGAGTATCCTCCCAAAGCAAAAAGGCGGGAAGTTGGTCCGAACCTCATTAGGCCAGCCGCTGGGCACATCCTGCGGCGGGCCATTGTGCGGAAGCGCCCTCGAACCTCGCCGCTGGAATCTCTGCCAGCAGCCGCCGCCTCTCTCCATCGTCGATGAACGACGCTTCGAATGAGGTTCGGGCTAGCGCGAGCAGGTGCTCGTCGGTCAAGCCGAGCGCCTCCGCGCTGCGCGCGTAGTTCTCCGCGACGTAGCCGCCGAAATAGGCGGGGTCGTCGGAGTTGACGGTAACCGCCAGACCCGCGTCGAGCATCCGTTTGAGCGAATGATGCGCGAGGTCGGGAACGACCTTCAGCCTCACGTTCGAGAGCGGGCACACCGTAAGCGGTACGCGCTCGCGGCGTAGGCGCTCGACCAGCGCAGCATCTTCCATGCAACGCACGCCATGATCGATACGTGAAACCTTGAGAACGTCGAGCGCCTCCCAGACGTACTCCGGCGGCCCTTCCTCGCCGGCATGCGCAACGGTGTGAAATCCTTCGGCCCGCGCGCGTTCGAAGACGCTTGCAAACTTGGATGGCGGATTTCCGATCTCGGCGGAGTCGAGTCCGACGGCGACGATGCGATCGCAATTGCGCAGCGCGCTATCGAAGGTCTGCATCGCCGACTCTTCCGAGCGGTCGCGCAGGAAGCAGAGGATGAGACTCGAGGTGACGCCGAGTTCGCGCTCGCCATCGCGAAGCGCCGCGCGCAGACCTTCGATCACCGTGTCAAATGCGATCCCTCGCAACGTGTGCGCCTGCGGATCGAAGAATATCTCCGCATGGCGTACGTTTTGTTCGGCGGCCCGGCGCAGGTAGGCGATCGTGAGATCGTAGTAGTCTTGCTCGATCTGCAAGACGTTCATCCCGGCGTAATAGACGTCGAGAAATGACGGCAGGTTCTTGAAGTCATAGGCCTTGCGAAGCTCGCCGACGTTGCGATAGGGAAGCGTGATGCGATTGCGCTCCGCGATCTCGAAGATCAGCTCGGGTTCGAACGTCCCCTCGATGTGTACGTGCAGTTCCGCCTTCGGTAAGGCGCCAACGTCGAGCATGGCCCCGCCTTCGCCGGGTGGCCGCCAGTGCCTTGTGGCGTCTCCCTCGATGCCGCTCGGGATGACGAGATCGCATCAGAGTTTGTCGGACTTGGCCATTTCCGGATTCTGCGCGGCGCTTTGTTCGAAGACGAGGCACCGAAGAGGGAGCGAAGCCGTAGCTTCGTGACCGATGAGCAACGAAGTATCCGGACAAAAGGCGGCCGGAGGACGGAGATGTGCCTAAGTCCGACAGGCTCCTAGGAGCTACGCGACGTGTTTGGAGAGCATCGATGCGATCGCGTTCTCGGAAACGTAGCCGACGATGCGGTCCGCGACTTGGCCGCCTTTGAACAGCATGAGCGTCGGTATCCCCGAGATGCCGTAATGGCCTGCGATGCTCGGATTTTCGTCGGTGTTCAGTTTTACGAACTTCGCCTTGCCGGCAAACTTCTGTGCGACTTTTTCTACAACGGGTGAAAGCATACGGCACGGCCCGCACCAGGGCGCCCAAAAATCCACGAGCACGGGATCGGCGCTCTTCAGCACCTCGCTCTCGAAGGTCGCCTGAGATACTTCATTTATCGCCGCCATCGAATGTTACGATTCTCCTTTGGTCCCCTCAACCTCGTTGCCCAGTCGAGGGTTGCGCCCGTCCGGTGGCTCGCGCGTCTCATAGCGGGACTCGCGGGGCACTCTCCTTTGAGCGCCATGGCAAGATGCAAGAGCGATATGGCAAGATGCAGCCGATGACCGCCCAACCGTGGGAACCACGCGTGAGCAGACTGGAAGGCGCCTTCGAGCAACTCGACAAGCGCCTGGGTTCCATTGAGGGCGCTTTGCGCGACCTAAGGCGAGAGATGAATCAACACTTCGATCGTGTCGACTCGCGGTTCAACCAGTTGCTCGCGACGATGATCACGAGCAGGCTCGTCATCATCGGTATCGTCATCGGGTTTTTCGAAAGCATCCGCAGCCATCTAGCGCGCTGATATCTACAGGATCTCCGTTTGCTGGGGTTCGCCGGTGATGTCGGCGATCTGTTTCGCCTGCCTGCCGAGATTCGTCACCGCGATCACCTCCTCGCCCTCGCCGAGGCGCTGCAGGCGAACGCCCTTCGCCGAGCGGCCCGTCTTGCGAACGTCTGCGACGCGGATGCGAATCACCTGGTTTCCGGAGGTGATCATCAGGAGCTGATCGTCCGGCGAGACCATGATCTGGTCGACGACGTGACCGATGTCTTCGCGCTCTTTGGCAAAGGCTTTCACACCTTTCGTGCCGCGTTGCGTGTGGCGGTAGTCTTCGATGGGCGTGCGCTTCCCAAAACCGCGCGAGGTGACGAGCAGCACTTCTTTGCGCTCGGGCTCGACGACGTCCATCGCGACGATCTCGTCGCCACCTTCGAGCGTCATCGCTTTCACGCCCCGCGC
>JAKAPO010000167.1 GCA_021807065.1 bacterium | reverse complement strand
GTGAAGGCGAATCTCGAGCGGCGCATTCACTCGATGAACATGCAGGACAAGATCTTCCGTGTGCTCGTCCCGATGGAAGATGAAGTCGAATTCAAGGACGGCAAGCGCAAGATCACGCCCAAGAAGGTCTTTCCGGGATACGTGTTGGTCGAAATGATCATGGACGACCAGTCGTGGTTCGTCGTGCGTAATACGCAAGGCGTTACCGGATTCGTCGGCAGCCCCGGTCCCGGAGAAAAGCCGGTGCCGTTGCAAGAAAAAGAGGTCAAGACGATCCTCAAACAGATGGGCATCGAAGCGCCGAAACTCAAGATCGACTTCAAGAAAGGCGATCGCGTGAAAGTTACCTCGGGTCCGTTCTTCGATTTTACCGGCATCGTGGACGACATCACGCCGGAGAAGGAACGCTTGCGCGCGCTCATCTCGATCTTCGGTCGCGAAACACCGGTAGAGCTGGAATTCTTCCAAGTTGAAAAAGTTTAGGAGCCTATAGGCTCCTAGAGAAAGTTCTATGGCAAAGAAAATCGTTGGAAAGATAGGATTGCAAATCCCCGCCGGGAAGGCGACGCCGGCCCCACCGATCGGGCCTGCGCTCGGGCCGTATAGCTTGAATATCATGGACTTCTGCAAGCAGTACAACGAGCGTACCGCATCGCAGGCCGGCATGATCGTTCCCGTCGAGATCACGGTCTATGAAGATCGGACCTTCACTTTCATCACCAAGACGCCCCCGGCATCGTTTCTCATCAAACAGGCCTTGAAGATCGAATCGGGGAGCGCGGAACCGAACCGTAACAAGGTCGGAAAACTCACGGATACGCAAGTGGAAGAGATCGCCAAGGTCAAGATGCCGGATCTCAACGCGAACGACGTGACGATGGCCAAGCGCATCGTTGCGGGGACCGCGCGATCGATGGGCGTCGAGGTCGAGTCGTAAAGATGCGTCACTACGGAAAACGGCTGCGCAGCGCGATCGGAAGTTACGACAAGCGCCAAACCCTTTCGCCTGCCGAGGCCATCGCGCTCGTCAAGAAACACGCAAGCGCGAAGTTCAACGAAACCGTCGAGGCGCACATTCGCCTCGGCGTCGATCCAAAGAAGAGCGATCAGAACGTTCGCGGCACCGTCCTCTTGCCGCACGGAACCGGTCGCGTCGTTCGCGTTATTGCTTTCGCAAAAGGCGACAAAGCGAAAGATGCGAGTGAGGCCGGCGCCGACGTCGTCGGCGATCAGGATTTGATCGACAAAGTGAAGGGCGGTTTCGCCGATTTCGACGTCGCGGTCGCGACGCCAGACATGATGGCGCAGGTCGGTAAAGAACTAGGGCGCATTCTCGCAACGAAGATGCCGAATCCCAAGGCGGGCACCGTTTCGCCGAATATCGGCTCCGCGATCCGCGACATCAAGGCCGGTAAGGTCGAGTTCCGCCTGGACAAGACCGGGATCATCCACACGATCGTCGGCAAGGCGAGCTTCGAGGAGGACCAACTCGTCGAGAACGTCACGACCCTGCTCGACGCCATCGTTCGAGCCAAACCGGCGGCGGCGAAAGGAACCTATCTGCGCAGCGTAACGCTCGCCTCGACGATGGGCCCCGGCGTCAAGATCGATCCCAACCGCATCAAAGCAACGGCCTAACCATTGTCGTCACGAGCCCTTCGAGCGCGCTGCTGTCGCAGCGCGCTCCAGCCACGCGCTACTTGACGGCCCGCAGGATATCGCCCACCGTCCGGTGCGCTTCGATCGGGTGGCGCAGCGGAACGCGGGTGTTGATACGATAGGCGTTTCGGCGGCCGGCGCGCGTCTTCGTAATGACGCCGGCCGCCTCCAGATCGACGACGATCTGCGCCACGGCTCGCTCCGTGATGCCGACGCGCTCGGCGAGATCGCGTAGCCGTAGCGTCGGGTCGGCAGCAAGGGCGATCACCACGTGTGCGTGGTTGCTGAGGAACGTCCAACCCGAGCGAGGCTCCATGCGGCTCCTTTGTCCTTGACGCGCGGCTACGGCTTTGTTATAACATACACGGAACACAGGAACTACGTTTCCTGTATTATATTTCTTAACTTCAGGAGCACACTCTTGTCGACACCTTCAGCGTCCACCACCCCACAGGCGACGGCCGTCGCGATCGCGGTCGCACACGGCGACGGCATCGGCCCGGAGATCATGGAGGCCGTGCTCACGATCCTCACCGAGGCCGGGGCGGCGATCGAACCGCGGCCGATCGAAATCGGCGAACGTATCTACCGCAGCGGGATCACGAGCGGCATCACCGACGAATCGCTCGAGCTGCTGAGCGCCACGGGCGTCTTGCTCAAAGCTCCGATTACCACGCCGCAAGGCGGCGGTTACAAGAGCCTCAACGTCACAATTCGCAAGATGTTCGGCCTTTATGCGAACGTGCGCCCCTGCCGCTCGCTCGCGCCATTCGTCCCGACGCTGCATCCCACGATGGACGTCGTCGTGATCCGCGAGAACGAAGAGGACGTCTACGGCGGAATCGAGCACCGGCAGACGCGCGACGTGACGCAGTGTCTCAAGCTCATCACCCGCAGCGGAAGCGAACGCGTCGTGCGATACGCGTTCGAGTATGCGCGCGCGAACGGCCGCCGACTCGTGACGTGCTTCACGAAAGACAACATCATGAAGATCACCGACGGCCTCTTCCACGAGGTTTTCCGGGAGATCGCGCGAGAGTATCCCGAGATCGAGAACGAACATCTCATCGTCGACATCGGCGCGGCGAAACTCGCGACCAACCCCGAGCGTTTCGACGTGATCGTGCTCCCTAATCTCTACGGCGACATCCTCTCTGACGTCGCCGCCGAGCTCTGCGGTTCCGTCGGGATGGCCGGCTCGGCAAACATCGGCGAGCGCTTTGCGATGTTCGAGGCGATTCACGGTTCGGCACCCGACATCGCGGGAACCGGAACCGCGAATCCGTCGGGACTGCTCGACGCGGCGGTGACGATGCTCACGCAGATCGGGCAGCCGAACGTCGCGGCGCTCGTGCGCAACGCGTGGCTCAAGACGCTCGAGGACGGACTCCACACGCGCGACATCTTCGGACCGCAGAGCAAGCGCTGCCTTTCGACGCGCGAGTTCGCGCTCTCGGTGATCGAGCGTCTCGGATCGGAGCCGAGCGTACTGCACGCACCGCCGCTTCCCGCGGGTGCCGTGCCGGTCCGTACTTGCCTCGAGCCGCAAGCGCCCGCAGCCTTGCCCGTAAAAACGCGTTTGGGCGTCGACGTCTTCCTTGATTGGAACGCCGCCGGGGACGCCGAGCAGCTCGCTCGAGAACTCGGTGCCGTCGGCGTGCCGCTGACGCTGGAGATGATCACCAACCGCGGCACGCAGGTCTGGTCGCGCGCGAGCACGCTGACGCGCTGCGTGGATCATTGGCGCTGCCGCTTCGTCGGCAAGGGTGAAGTCAGCGGCGCGGACGTGATGCGTACGCTAACCGAACTCGATCGCGCCGGCTTCGACGTCATCAAGAGCGAAGGGCTCTACGCCTTCGACGGAACGCCGGGCTTCTCGCGCGGGCAGGGTCAATGAGCGCGCCGCATCCGTTTTGGGGGCGCCGCGCGGTCATCGCGACCAAGCACGGCAAGGAGCGGGTCATCGATCCACTCCTGCGCTCGTGGCTTCACCTCTTCGGTGAGGTGCTGCCGCTCGACACGGATGTGTTCGGTACATTCACGGGCGAGATCGCGCGCACGGGCTCGCAGCGAGAGGCGCTGCGCGCGAAACTCCGAGCGGCGGCAGAGGTGACGCCGTACGATGCGGTCTTCGTCGCAAGCGAAGGCAGTTTCTTTCCCGATCCCGCCTTTCCGCTCGCGACCGTAGGCCGTGAACTCGTCGCGCTCTACGATCGCGAGCGCGATCTCGAGATCATCGGCGTCTGCGTCACGTCCGAGACAAACGCGGGGACCTTCGACGTTTCGGATGACGGGGAGATCGATCACGCGCTCTCCGCAATCGGTTTTCCATCGCACGCCGTCGTTCTGCGCGCCGGCGAGGCGCTCGAGAAAGGGGTGTGGAGCCGGACGCGCATCAACGAATTCGCGCGGCTCGCTCGGCGGAACGGCTCGAAGCTACGGATCGAAAGCGACATGCGCGCGCACGTGAACCCCACGCGCATGGCGGCGATCGAATCTGCAGCGTACGACGCCGTAGAACGCAGCCTCTCGCGCTGCCCGGCCTGCACACGTCCCGGCTTTTGGTGGGACGAGGCGGTACCGGGACTCCCGTGCGCCGCGTGCGACGAACCGACGGAACTCATGAGGGAGCGAATCCGCCGCTGCGCGGGGTGCGGCTTTTCGGCGGCGCAGTTGCAGCACGGGCGCGCCGATCCGAGTCACTGCGGCGTCTGTAACCCGTAGCCTCGGGCGAAACACCCCGGGCGGAGCAAAGGGGCTGAGGAACTGCTCCGGCGCTATGTGTTCGGGATGAGCAAGCGCCATGTATCCAGCGCTCGCACGGCACATGCTGTTGCCTTTCCGGTGATGGGTGTGCTATGCTCCGCGAGGCTCCGAAGACCGCAGGCACCCATAAGCCCTGCCGAGGATGCGAAATAATACGCCGCCGCAGGCGGTGCGTTGGACGTCGCGCCCCTCGAGAATCGGAGGGGCGTTTTCATTTCTCAGTACGGAGCGACGATTATGCGGACCGCGCGAAAAGAAGAGATCGTCACGCAACTACGCGAGAGGCTCGCCACGGCGAAGCATCTCATTCTTACGGATTACACCGGCTTGAGTGTCGGCGAGATCGGCCAGCTTCGCGGCGATTTGCGCAAAGACGGCAGCGGGTACGCCGTCGTGAAGAACACCCTATTCCGGCTCGCCGCCGGCGACCAGCTCGCCAAAGAGCTGGAATCGTTCCTTGCCGGACCGACCGGCATCGTCTTTGCTGGAAGCGATCCCGTTGCCCCGGCCAAGGCGCTCAAGAAGTTCAGCGACAGCGTCAAGAGCGTTGCGGTCAAGGCGGCGATCATCGACGGCAAACTGACCGATGCCAAGCAGGTCGCGGCGCTCGCGTCGTTGCCTTCGAAACAGGAGCTGCTCGCCAAGCTCGTCGGCTCGCTCGCGAGCCCGATGCGCGGCCTCGTCACCGTGCTGTCCGGCAACCAGCGTGGCCTCGTTCAAGTACTCAATGCGATTCGCGAGAAGCGGCTCGCAAGCGCATAACGCTCACAGACAAGGATAGAATTCATGGCACTTACGGACATCATCGAACAGATCGACAAACTGACCGTTCTGGAACTGGCCGATTTGGTGAAGCAGTTGGAAGAGAAGTACGGCGTCTCGGCCGCAGCGCCGGTCGCAGTCGTGGCCGGCGGGGCGGCAGGCGCGGCGGCACCCGCGCCGGAGAAAACCGAGTTCGACGTGATCCTCGCCGAAGCCGGCCCCGAAAAGATCAAGGTCATCAAGGCGGTACGCGAGATCACGAACCTCGGCCTCACCGAGGCGAAAGCGTTCGTCGAGAGCGCTCCCAAGGCGGTGAAAGAAGGCGTCACCAAAGACGAGGCCGAGAGCGTCAAGAAGAAACTCGAAGATGCCGGCGCCAAAGTAGAGATCAAGTAATTCTGCCATCCCGAGCACGTCTGGGAAGGCCGCGCTGCGGCACGGCCTTCCTTAATGGACCGTAATGGACCGTAATGGACCGTAATGGACCGTGAAGGTCCACTCATGAACGAGTGAAAATGGCTCTTGTCATTCCGAGTACACCATGGCCCCTGCGGGGCCACCTACGACAGATGGAGATCGCTTCCGGTGTCCTGCGGACTCGGGATTTCCCCATCAGCGAGCGAAGCTGGCCGCCCTCCGC
>JAKAPO010000166.1 GCA_021807065.1 bacterium | reverse complement strand
GGTGCGAGATCGAATGGCGGGACGCGCATCTGCGCGTGTGCGAAGAGATTGAATTTGTCGAGAAGCCCCACGATGCCGACGCGCGCCACATCTCCTTCCAGGAGTGCGTTCGTCGCCTGGGTGGTCGAATGCGCAATGAACCGCACGTCGCCGGAGTTGAGCTCCGCGCGCTCTAGCAATTGAAGGATACCGCGCACGATACCCGTTGCGACGCCCCCGGCCTCATGATGGGTCGTCGGCGCCTTGACGCTCGCGACGAGAGCCCTGGTCGCCGCATCGATCGCAACCACGTCGGTAAACGTCCCGCCGACGTCGACTCCGACTCTGAGTTTCACGCGAGCCCCTGGGGGCCCACACGGCGCGGGCGGCGTGGGGGCGCGCAGCGACGTCGAGGCCGCGAAGTGGCCGAGGTAAAGCGGAGCGCCGGGCCGAGCGCAACGTGCGAGGCCATTTACAACGAGAAAGCCGGCACGGCTGCAAGGTTAACGTCTAGCATTCTGCCGTCTCGCTTCACCTCAAACGTGTGCGGTTTCCCGTCGTAGGCGCGCGCCTCCGATTGAAAGGTGCCGTACTGCCACCAGGGCTGACCGTCGAGCTTTTCGACGACGTCGCCGGTACGCAATCCGGCCGCGTATGCCGGCCCGCCGGCGCGTACGTAAAGACGCATGTTGCCATCGGGCGTCTTGAACAGTGCGAAGAAGTAGCTGGGCGCGTCGGTCGGCGACATCGCGACGCCGCGCTCGAACAGGTTCTTCGCCCTGACCGCAGCAGCCGTCATCCAACGCTGCAGCCGTGTCACGCCTTGCAACGCCAACGCGCGTGCGTCATCGGCGCCGGGCACGTGCGTCAAGACCTCGTGATCGTGCCACTCGTCGACGATCCAGCCGCCGCAATCTTCGAGAACGAGGCCGACGTCGAAATCAGTCCCTTCGACGAGCGAGAAGCTACTGGTGACCACGCGAACGTATGCGGCGTAGTCCTTCCCCGAGCAGTCGCTCGCGTCGGGATCGGTCCGATCGCGAAACGGCTCGAGCGAATCCACCCCGTGCAGCGCCGCGGTGACCGCGTCGGCGGCTACGCGTCCGAGCGGCGTTCCATCGTCGTCCACGGCAACACGGCGCGCAGCGCTCTCAGGGGCGGTCATTCCCGGTAATGCGACCTGCGCGAACGCCGGCGATAGCAGCGATCCGAATGCACGCACGCCCAAAAGCGATCCCCCGGCAAATACGACTAACAGCGTTCCGGCGATTGCAACGGGTACTTGCACCGGTAGCGTGCGTTTGGTAATGGTGTCGATGCGAACGCCGGTGAAATTGGCGACCCAGACGTTCTGCGTGTTCGTCGGATCGCAGACGTTCTGTACCTGCACGACCGCCATCACCGCCGCCACCAGGACGAGCGGCGAGACGGCATGCGACGCAAGCAGCACCGTGAAGATCGCGATGCCCACGCCGAACGGATTGAGCGGACCGCGATAGAGCACGAGCGGGCTCAGGAACCCGAAAACCACGACGTATGCGAGCGGACTTCGAATCCAGTCGCTCGCGACGAGAGGATGGAGGGCCGCAGCAAACTGCGGTTGCTTCGTAGCGACGAGCAGCATGCCGATACCCATGAAGAGCACGACTGCCGGCGCTACGTCCTCGACGCCGCGAATCGCGGCGGCGACCAGCGTCGCGATCGCTCTGCGCGGCCTGGTCACGACCGCACCGAAGAGCGCCGAGAGCGCGAACGCCGGCGTCGCATCGAGATGGAGCACGAAGTACAGCACGATGGGCAGGAGCGGCGTGATCAAGGACCACCACGGTACCCCGCGCTCCTCGCGCGCGGCGGTCTTCGCCCACGTGGCGTAGTCGCGTTCGCGCGCGAAGGCGATGACGGCGTAGGTGACCAGCGCAACGGCGTCGATCGCAGCCAGCGCGATCGCATAATGCACGACCTGCTGCTCTCGCACGCCGAAGAACGTCGTGTAAAACGTCCAGTTGGCGATGTTGAAGATGAAGCCGAGCGCAAACGCCATGAGGAAGAGCGTCGCGGCGATGGTCCGCGGCACGCCGGTCGTCATCATGACCGGAAGCACGATCGTTCCCACCATGATGATCGCGCCCAAGCCGTTGAGCGTGGTAAAGAGCAGCGCGACGATCGCGCACAGCACGAGCGAGAATGCCAGCGGATTCTCCCCACCGTACTCCGCAGCGAGATTCACGAGCGCCCGCGCGATCCCGGTGTCGAGCGTCACCCGGCCGAGCAGCGCGCCGAAGATCACCGCGACGTAGGCTTTGGAGAGCGCCCCCGTACCGTCGACCACGATGCCGCCCAGCGCTTTTGCCGGAACGCTTGCGACCAGCGCCATGATTATTGCCATGAGCGGCACCGCCACGATCGCCGGCATCTTGCGGGTGTACATGAGCACCGCAAAGGCGGCGAAGACGAGGAGAACGAGAATGGCGCTCAAGGAGTCGAAACGTCGATCACGCTGTCGAGCGGCGGCAGCGTCTTGTTGCGCACGTAGTCTTCATAGATCGCGCGCTCGAGCGCATCGGCTCGCTCGATCGCCGTTTGCGCAGCAAGGTGATAGCGCTCGAGATTGCTCGCCAAGTGACCGGGGCGGCTCTCGTATCGCCACGCGCGCGCGTAGAGCGGGGCAAGGCCTTCGAAATCGTCGCGCAGCTCCCAAAACCAGTAGACGCACCACAGCAGGTCGCGGAACGACGGCGAGTGCGGCTCGCCGATGTGTGCGCGCGCGTCGCCGTAGTAGTCGCGAACCTCCTGTGCTATTTGATATTCGCGGCCGAGCACGTCGTAGCGCCGAGCCGCCAGAAACATCACCGCCGCTGCATTGGCGTGAAGCGGTGGACGCCTGAAGAACAGATGCTGCTCGACGCCTTCCGCCTTGAGGCGTACCGCTCGGAGGTCGACTTTGGCCAGGCGTGCGTCGGCCACCGGATCAAACGGGTCACTCCAAAAGAGGCGGTCGGTCGTGCCGGCGTGAGCGCTTTCGAGTCGCGTAAGGATATTCGCCAGCGCGGCGACGTCGTCTGCGTAACCAGGGTCGTCGACACCGAAGAACGCGCTCGGGAAATCGGCGCGAAAGCGCGCCGGATCGACGTCACCACGCTGCCATGCCGCCGCGGCCGCATAGAGGACCGGATACCACGTCGCTTCGTAGAGCGTTTCGCCGTCGTCGTTCCAGACCGTCTGAAAAAGGCCGAGCACGTGCGCCGCTTTGCCTTCGTCGATGAAGCGCCGTTCGTTCGCGAGCGCCGTGGTGACGTCCGGAAAAATCTGGTTCCAATTATTTGCCCCCGGAGCGACCATCTGCTGGAAGCCGCCGCTCGCAATCAACCGGATGTATCTCTCGAAACTCGACTCCGCGCCGTAGTGCCAGTTGACGATGACGTCCCTGCGCGAGATCATCTTCATGATCGACGGGTCGTTCTCGATGCCGTCGTCCCAGAGCATGACCCGTGCCTTCGATGGTGCGATGATGCGCGCCATGGCGTTGACGTGCGCGGCGTAGACCCGCGAACGTCCCCCGTGCGCGGCGACGTATGCGGCGGTGGTCCCCTGGCCCAGCGTCGACGTTTCGTCGGAACCGATGTGAAAAAACGGCGGATGCGGCACGGCCGCGAGTTCCTGACGAATGATGCGCGTCAGATACGGTAGCGTGATCGGCGAAGCCGGCGAGAGCAGAAAACCGTGCGGGAACGCCGCGGCGCTCGCGTAGCGTTCGATTTTCAGCGTATTGTGCATGTGGGCGAAGGTCTGCTGCTCCGGGATTAGGGCGACGTGGAAGCGTTTCGCATAGACGGCGAGTTCGTGCAGCTGCGCCGGGGCGATGCCGTCGAGCGGTGCCGGCAACGGGTCCGTCGGCGATAGGGAAACGTGCTCCATGTACGGTGAGTAACCGTTCATCTTGAATGCAGCGATCGTCCGAATTCGCTGCTCGAAGTAACGCATCGTCGGCAGCGGGCCCCGCGAAACGTCGTCGGACAGAATGCGCCAGCGCAGCGCCGGAGCGTCGTCGATTTGCACGCACGGCATTCGCCAGCGTCCCCCGGCGCGCAACGGCAATTGCGCGAGCGTCATCGCGCCGTAGAATGCGCCCGCTGCGCTCGATGCCTGGATCGTAGCGCCGTGGGAATTGACGATCAGGCGATACGCCTGATCGCGTAGCGCTGCGTCGCGGCGAACGACGATGGTGGGCGCCGCCGCGACGCGCAGCGATCCGATATGCAACGCCGACCAACGCTCGTTCAATTCCTCTCGCGCACCGGTGTCGAACGTTGATGCAATCGTCAACGGAACGGCGGCGCTGCACGCATTTCTTATCGAGACGCGAGCGGGTCGTGGAACGAGATGCAACGTTGCCACGAAGGGCAAAGCGGCAAACATATTCGGGCAGGTACGACGCACCGATAGGCACGAACCTTTTTGCGTGCGCCCGCGAACGCCGGTCTGGCCCGCCTACCTCGTTGCCGCGTTCTGCTTTCTGGTGGCCATAGTCACGACGCTGATCAATCTCAACTTGACGTCGCAGATTCACGATCTCGAGCGGCGGTTGGCCACCGCCGATCAGAGCGCTACCGCGAATGCTCGGCGATTCGCCGCCGAACGGACGATGCTGGCCGACCTGCAGAACCCGAAGGCGCAGCGATTCGACGTTACCGGAGGGCAGGTCGTTATAAGCAACGACCGAGTCTACATAGTGCTGCACGACATGCCGATGCCGCCAAGAAGAAGGGTGTATCAGGCCTGGACCCATTCACGTGGAGCCAAAGCACTGATGCCATCGGTAACGTTCATTCCCGATAGTCGCGGCATCGCGGTAGTCGCCCTTGACGACGTCGCGGCAAGCAAGACAGACGAAGTAGCGGTCAGCATCGAACCGGAGAGCGGCAGCAAGAGCCCGACGTCGGCTCTCGTCTTCCAGGTGAAAACGCAGTGACGCCGACCGCCTCGCATGCCGAGCAGCTCGCTCCCGTAAACGTGCGCCGAACGCTCGAGTATCTTTCGCGCGATCCGTACGCCAACGTCTTCCTATCGTACCTGGTCGTTGAAGCGCCGCCCCTGCTAAAACGCGATCTCTACGTCATCTCCGACGCAAGCACCGTAATCGGCGTTGCCTTCTTCGGACGCCAATTCATCCTCGCCGGCGAGCCCGACGCGTTGCCTGCATTCGCGCAGATCGCAACGGACCGGGATCCTCAGGCGATCGTGGGGCCGCACGAGACGGTGGAACGATTCTGGCAGCTCGCGTACCGGAATCACCGAAGACCGCGGCTCGTTCGCTCTCGCCAACCGGTAATGATGGTCGATACCGCGTCGCTGCGCACCACGGGTTCATCGGTATTGGTGCGTCCGGCCAGAGACGACGAGTGGAAAGACGTCGTCGAAAACTCCGCCGCGATGATTGCAGCCGAGCTCGAAATGGACCCGCGCACGGACCCGGATTTCGCGTCCAGCGTCCAGCGCATGATCCGAATGCGATTATGGTGGGTCGGCGAGATGGACGGCCGCCTCTGCTTCTATTGCAACGTCGGTTCCTGGAGTCCGCATACCGCGCAACTCCAAGGCATCTGGACGCCGCCCGGTCTTCGGCGTCGCGGCCTCGCGACCGCAGCGCTCGGTGCAATCTGCCGCGAACTGCTAGGCATCTTCCCCTCGCTCTCGCTCTACGTGAACGATTTCAACGCACCGGCCATCGCACTCTACGACAGGCTCGGCTTCAAGAAGATCGGCGAACTGCAGACGATACTGTTATGAGGGTCGAGGTTCGTCTATCGAGGAACCTCGGACCGGCGAACGGGCACGGATGCAGGAGTGAGAAGGCCGAGAAGC
>JAKAPO010000165.1 GCA_021807065.1 bacterium | reverse complement strand
GTGCGATCACAGCGTACCAGCCGTACAGGCCGAGCGACAGGGCCAGCCGTTGGAGAAGGACGCTCGCAATCGAGGGCTTGCGAAATGAAGCGAGCGTTTCGCGCAATCCGGCGTATTCGTGCGGCACTCCTTTCCGCCGCGATTCGGGGACGAACATCACCGTCAGTACGAGGGTGAGAACCTCGAGTGCCGCCGCCGCGAGGAAGGGCGCCTCGAATCCGAAGCGTGCGAAGAGCACGCCGCCGATAACCGGTCCAAAAACCATCCCGGAGCCGAACGCAGCGCCGATATACGAAAAGGCTTGCGCGCGCTCTTTGGGTGCAACGAGATCGGCGACGTACGCCTGCGTGATGCCGATATTGCCGCCGGAAACGCCTTCGATGATGCGGGCGGCAAAGACCCACGGCAGCGTCGGCGCGAAGGCGAGCATCGTCCATCCGATCGTCGCGCCGATCTGGCTCGTGACCAAGACGAACTTGCGGCCGATCTTGTCGGAGACGTGGCCCCAGAGCGGCGCTGAGAGCAACTGGCAGATCTGAAACGTGGCGATGATAGCGCCGACGGCGAACGGCGAGGCTCCGAAATGCACGACGAAGTAGGGCAGCATCGGGATCAGAATGCTGAATCCGATGATGTCGACGAACGTGATACCGAGGATCGGTATCAGCCGCCGCATGTGAGATGTCTCAGTTTGGCGACTCGACGAGGCGAACGGTAACGGTGCGCCGTTCCTTTCTGCGCAGAAATTCGAGCGTATAGGTGCGGCCGATGTCGATCGACGTGAGCGCCTCGTGGAGTTCGTCGACGCCCACGAGACGCTGTTTGTCGATCGCGATGATGATGTCGCCTTCTTGCAGATGGACGCGGTCGGCAGGGCTGCCGGGTTCGACCGAGACCGCGAGCACCGCCCGCGGGTCGTTCAACCGAAAGCGGCGCGCAGCTTCGGGGGAGAGCGCGACGTCGGCGGCGGCGATGCCGAGATAGCCGCGTTTGATGCGCCCGTCTTTGATGAGCAACCCGGCGACGAAAGCCGCAGTGTTGATCGCGATCGCGAAGCACAAGCCTTGGCCCGGCAGTATGGCGGTGTTGACGCCGATAACGTCACCGAACGCGGTAACGAGCGGCCCTCCAGAATTTCCTGGGTTGAGCGCAGCATCGGTTTGAATGATGTTATCGATGAGACGTCCGGACTGCGACCGTAGCGAACGCCCGAGCGCGCTCACGACACCGGCCGTCACGCTCGTCGCGAGGCCGTACGGATTGCCTACCGCGACGACGAGTTGTCCCGGCCGAAGCGTGCTCGAATCGCCGAGAGCGGCGGGATGGAGATCGCGTCCGTCGACGCGCAGCACCGCAAGATCGGTATGCGGGTCGTCGCCGATCCGCTGCGCGGCGAACTGACGGCCGTCGAGCAGCGCGACCTCGATGCGTTCGGCACCGTGGATGACGTGGCTATTGGTCAGGACGTAGCCGTCGTGCGTAAAGATGAAGCCGCTCCCGGCTCCGACGCGGTGTCCGGCCCCTACCTCGATTGCGACGACTGCCGGGCTGACCCGTTCTGCCGCAGTCGTGACGGCGCGCGAGTAAGGATCGAGATCGCGTGCAAACGCGGTCCTGGAGAGTGGGAGAACCTTACTTTTCGTGTTTCGGAGCATTCGTTTGCCCCACAAACGCGAAGCCATGGATTGGGTTTCAGGCCCCGCAGCGGCGGGACCCTGCTCGCCAGCCCCCGACCGTCACCGCCGAGGGAAGCGCACCCAGCAAACGAGCGTGCATAGCTTCAACGACAGGCCCGCTCGTGCGCATTCCAGAAGAGGCGGCTTTCATGCCAGCGACAGCGATGTGCCGTCATCCTTCACGGCGTCGTATTGCACGATTCTCAGGTCCAGGCTATGGTCGTTGATCGAGCGTGCATAACCGTTGAGCCAGCCGCCGTAGCTTCAGTAGAACACGGGAACGTCACGCGTGAGCAGCGTCAGTATCGTCTGGGAACTCACATGCGTGTTACCGAACAGCGAAAGGCTTCCCACTTCGATCAACGGAACTGACGCAGCTACGCCTGCATCCGTTCTCACCTCCAGGACCTCGGCGTTGAGGTCCGCCCGCGCACCCGGCTCCAGGACGTACACCGGCCCGCGATCGTCGGCGGGTGCGCCAAACGGTCGAATAGCACCGCTTCGATGTGCGCCACGCAGCACGTTGATTTCATCGGGAAGGCAAATCGCATAAAGTGAGCAGCGCGCGCATTTCGGGCTGTCGACGAGCGGCGGGGGAATCGCCGTTCGTTCTTTCGTTGTGCGAGCGCCGTCGATGGCCCCGCGAGTTTGCTGGACAAGCGCATCGTCAATAGGGACGTCGACGAGCGTCTTCGAGCCCGCATAGTAGAGTCGACCCACATTGCAGGCGTAGCCATGCTCTCGGAGGAGCAACGCCTGAATGCAAAGTTGTAACCGTCCGGATCGTACGGGCCCCGCTCCGCCGGTGGTGCCTTGCCGCGCTTGAAATCAACTGGAACGGCCTCGCGGCCGTCGGCGCGAACGACGTCGCTCTTCGCAACCACGCCGATCTTGTCGGATGCAAGCTCGACTGACGTCGCCTCTGCCTTCATCGCCAGTGCGTCGTCCGGCAGCTCGCCTCGCGAGGTATCGACACGGCGATGAACGCGTTCGCCATCGACGGTGTCGAATGACTCATCGCAGTGATGATCGAACGCGCCACGGGCCGCACGGCGCGCGTCGAGCTCTGGCCGCCCGGCCGCGGTATCCGGCGGGCGTATACGCGCCGATGCATTCTGCAGGACTCGCGTGCGAAAGAGCGCGCCCCCCTTTTCCCGTCGTCGCGGCAACGCTGCGCTTCGACGAGCCCGTGGGGGCCAATCGTCAGCCGTCTCGCCCACTTCGGTCTCGGGCGTTTCGAGCCCATGGATTCCGAAGTTCTGGTTGACGGAGAGGCGCAGCGGTAATAGACTAGTCGTGGAGACCAGTCTATTATGAAACAGGTAGGGGCCTACGAGGCGAAGAGCCATTTCAGCCGGATCCTCGATGAAGTTGCCGCCGGAGAGACGGTCACGGTGACGCGCAACGGGCGGCCCGTCGCTCGCATCGTGCCGCTCGAGGCGCGCGAGGACCGCGTCCAGCGGCTGCTGGAGGAGAGTCGCAACCTGCGGGCACGCGCCGGGGGAAGTTTCACGTCCGAGGAGCTGCGGGAGATGGTCCGCGAGGGCCGGCGGTAGGTGCTCGTCATCGACTCCTCCGTCGTCTTGGCGTGGCTCCTCCCGGACGAGCACAGCAGCGAAGCAGAGTCAACGCTTAGGCGAATGCGCGAGGAAGCAGCCTTGGCACCGACGCTCCTGGCGGCCGAGGTCGGCAACGTGCTCCTCGCCGCCTCGCGCAGAGGAAGAATCTCCGGCGACTTTTGCGATGAGGCGTTCGCGAAGTTCGAGCAATACCCGATCGATCTCGTGCCTATGCAGCGCGATCACGTGCGTGAAGCGTTGGCGCTCGGCTCGCGCTACGCGCTTACCGTATACGACGCCTTGTATCTGCGGCTTGCCGCAGAGCACCGAGCGATGCTCTGCTCCTACGGCACCCGACTGAGAGCCGCGGCGGCGAGTCATGGCGTCACCTGCAACTAGCGCCGCGTGCGCGCTCGACCGCTTCGGTCAGACGCCAGGCGCGTCGAAGCATGAGCGGCATCGTAGGCCCTCGAATTGGAGCCGGCCTATGCCCAGATGGCGGAATTGGTAGACGCGCTGGTTTCAGGTACCAGTGGTGGCAACACCGTGGGGGTTCGAGTCCCTTTCTGGGCAGTTCGCGCAGTTCGCAGTTCGCGTGTTCGCGCATTCGCGCGGTGGTTAGGAGACGCGCAGGACCGAGACTCGCTCGAGACGGCTTGCAAAATCGGCGCGCGATGTGGGGTGGCCGTAGAGATGCCCTTGCAGCGCGTTGCATCCTTGGGCTCTTAGGAACTGTTCCTGAGCGGCCGTCTCGACGCCCTCGGCCGTCACGTAGAGCCCCAATTCTGAGGCGAAGGCGAGAATGCCGCAGCAGAGGGCCCTGCTGTACGGATACTCTTCCAAATCGAGGACGAAGCTGCGGTCGATCTTAATTCCGTCGATCGGAAACTGCTTTAAGTAGCTGAGCGTATTGTAACCCGTTCCGAAATCGTCGAGGGCGACCGTGACGCCCGCTTGGCGCATCGTGCTCAGGGTATTTCGAACTTCTCCATCGCCGACGAGCAACGCTTGTTCGTTGATCTCGACAACGAAATTCCGAGGCGACACGTCACTCGCGTTCAGCGCCCGTTCGAATATGCGCGTGAAGCGTGACGTTGTGAGTGAATGCGCCGTAACATTGACGCCGATGCGAAGCGTGATTCCAAACTGTAGGAGCGAGGCGGCGTCGCTGCATGCACGTCGCACGACCCACGAATCGATCTCTTCCATCAGGCCGGCGTGTTCGGCGGCGGGAAGAAAGACGTTGGGTGGTACGAGGCCGAGTTGCGGGTGATTCCAGCGAATGAGCGCCTCGGCCCCGATCAGCGCAAGGCTCCTTGCATCGACGATCGGCTGGAAGTACAATTCGAATTCGTCGCGATCGAGCGCACCGCGCAAACCGGATTGTATCTCGCGGCGTTCAACAAGTAGACGCTCTGCTTCGGGCGATAGCACCTGGGAGTGAACGATGCGCTCGACGCCCTCCGCCGCGCGAAGCTGCTCGGTGATGTCGATGACGACGCCGACATTACGGACAAGGCCGGATTGAGCATCGTAGAAGAATTGCCCCTCTGTCCGAATGTGCCGGACCTCACCATCATCGCGGATCATCCGATACTCGAAACCATATGGCTCTTTCGACTCGAGTGCGCTCTGGCGAATCGCCGCAACGCGCTCGCGATCATCGGGGTGAATGCGTTGGATGAACTCCGAAAGCTTCGCCTGTGCGGCGTTCGGAGCGATGCCCCACAGTTTGCGAAGCGATGGGGTTAGGTTGGTGACGACTTCTTTGTCGACATCGAGGAGAAACGTCGCAACCGGAGCGACGGATTGCGTTGTAGCGAGCGTCCGGCCAGCCAGAGCTAGGTCTCGGGCATCCATTTCCGAATGATCCTCCTCCCCGTTGATTGTATCCGCCGGCAGCCGTTTCACTAACGAATGACCGAAGAGGCCAAGGAACTCTTTACGAGCTCTTAACGAAAACGAGGAGAGAGCTGGAACGGGAGCAGTCTGGACGTTTCATGCCGGCGATGGCGACATCTTGAAACCGGGCCGGCGCGGGCCGGAATCCCGGAGCAAACGGCGCGCCTCGACCGGAAGCCGGAATGATCTGATGTCCGCGGGAAGGGTGCGTTCATGGTGAAGCGATCGGCGCTCGCTGGGAGCCGGCTCGGCTCGCGAGTCAGTGTCCAAAATACGGAGCAGAGAGGCTCGCGTTGCCGAAGGCTAACCGTCTAGCCGTTCTTCTCGCATTGGTTCCGACCGTCGCGCTGGCGGTTGCCGTACCGGTCGTAAACCGCGTGAACCCGAGCGTTTTCGGCATGCCCTTCATACTGTTCTGGATTGTCGGGTGGGTTCTGGTTTCGCCCGCGTTTCTGTGGTTCATCGGGCGAGTGGAGCGCCGTTGGTGACCTCCACGATCGCGCTTGGCATCGTCGGAGTCATCGTTCTCGGAACGATTGCATTCGCGCTTTGGAGCTCACGCAAGGCCAAGCGAGATCCGCAGGAATACATCGTCGGAGGGCGCTCGTTTGGATCGCTCTTTCTGTGGTTGCTCCTCGCGGGAGAAGTCTATACGAGCTTTACGTTCCTAGGAGCAGCTGGCTTCGCGTACGGTCATGGTGCCCCCGTCTACTACATTCTCGCGTACG
>JAKAPO010000164.1 GCA_021807065.1 bacterium | reverse complement strand
AGCCTCGCGTGCGAGCGCAATGCCCGTAGCGCCGGTCGACGCGTTGCTGACGAAACGCACCGGGTCGAAAGCCTCGCGAGTCGCTCCGGCGGTAATGGCAACGCGCGTGCCGCGCAAACTCTGCGGCGTCACCATGCGCGCGATCGCGTCGATCAAGTGTTCCTCGCGCGCAAGCCTCCCGATCGCATGTTCGCCTTCCGCAAGATATCCAACCTCGGGCTCGACGACGAGGTATCCGCGTTCGCGCAGTGCTGCGAGATGCTGCCGTGTCGCTGGATGCTCGTACATCGCCGCGTTCATCGCCGCAGCGATAGCGATCGGAATGCGCGCCGCGAGCAGCAGCGTCGAGAGCAGATCGTCCGCGACCCCGAGCGCGAGCTTCGCGATCGCATTCGCGGTTGCCGGAACGACCATGATTGCCTGCGCCTCGCGCACCAGCCGAATGTGGGGGATGCGCTCGGGCATATCCCACAGCGACCCGTAGACGGGGCGGCCGGTGAGCGACGCGAACGTGAGTGGGGCGACGAAGCGTTCGGCTTCGGCGGTCATGACCACGTCGAGCACGGCGCCCTTCTGCACCAGCGCCGAGATCAGCGACGCGGCTTTGTAGGCCGCGATGCCGCCGGTGATTCCGAGCAGAATCCGTGCGCCTTTCACGTGCGGATCCAAAGGTTGTCGATCAATCGCGTCGTGCCGAAACGTGCCGCGCCGATTACGAACGCCTCGGGTCGCAACGGATCGATTGGAGTAAACGTCAACGCATCGACGACGTCGAAGTAGTCGGCCTTTGCGGAAGGGTCGAGCGTCTGGTGCGCCCGTGCGATTGCCGCTTCCTTAGGTGCTCCCTCTTGGAGTGCGTCCCGCAGCGCGACGAGCGCACGATGCAGCGTCGGCGCGGCCGCGCGTTCGCGTTCGTTCAAATATGCGTTGCGGCTCGACAGCGCGAGACCGTCGGCTTCGCGCACGGTCTCGACGATCTCGACTGCAATGGGAAAATTCAGGTCGCGCACGACTCGCCGCAGCACCGCCGTCTGCTGCGCGTCTTTCTGGCCGAGGTAGAGGGCGTCGGGCCCGATGACGTGCAGCAGTTTCACGACGATGGTCGCAACACCGCGAAAGTGTTCCGGCCGGATCGCGCCCTCGTACGCATCGCCTAACGCACCTGCGTCGACGGAAGTTGAAAAATCCGCGGGATACATTGCCTTCGGCGAAGGCACGAAGAGAACGTCGACGCCGGCCGCTTCGCAGTGCCGCCGATCGCCCTCGACGGCGCGGGGGTAGCGTTCGAAGTCCTCACCCTGGCCGAACTGCATCGGGTTGACGAAAATCGATGCGGCGACGCTCGTATCTCGCCGGCGCGCCTGCCGCAGGAGCGCAAGATGTCCCTCGTGCAACGCCCCCATCGTCGGCACAAAGCCGAGGGGGCGTGGGAGCGAGGCCAGCGCTTGGCGCGCCTCCGATGGTTCGGTGACGATCTGCATCGTTCGCGTGTGAGACGGTTACGCGCGTGTCACCCGCAACATCGTGCGGCCCACGATAAACGGAACGCCCAGCGCCAATTGCTCGTGATCGCCGATGTTCTTCCCGTCGAGCCTCGTTCCGTTCCGGCTCTTGAGATCGGTGAGAAGAATTTTTTCGCCGTCGGCGCGCAGGCGCGCGTGCTTGCGCGAAACGTAGCGGTCGAGCGCGATACACGCCTGGGCGACGCTGTCGTCGCGGCCGATCGTGATCTCGTCCTCGAACGTCCAGGTCTTGCCGTCCAAGGGGCCGCTCAGAACCTCTAGGAGGTACATGCAGCCGCCGCTCTTCGCCGCTCTGGGCCGCTGCCCCCGGGGAGCGGGCAGGCTAAGGTTTCCCAGGGCTCCGGACGATACCCCCAAGAGGTGGGTACAGAACAGTTCGTGTCGCGGGAACGTGTCGAGGAACTCCTCCATCTGATCGAAGTGGATCCAGACGCTCTGCGCGAGGCGGAGTTCTTGCAGGCGCAGATGATCCTCGACATGATGGTGGGCAAGACGATCGTCTCGGCAGAGATGCAGGAGAAACGCATCGTCATCACCACCTCGGACGGCAACGAGTACTTCTTCTACGGCTTTCTCGGGAACGATCGGCCCTAGGGTTCGGGTAAGTCCGGCGCGCCGTCGACGAGTTTGGCGATAGACTCCTGATCCTCGGGGGCAATTCTCGTAAACGCGACGCCGTGCGCGAAACGCTTTCTGGCGTTGTCGAAGTACGATAGCACGACTTTCCCGAGTACCAGCGCTTCGCGATCGGTCTTCGGAATGACGAATCGCATCACGATGCTCTGACCCGCCGGCAGATCGGTCGCCGTCGCCACGCGCACGCCGCCCGCGCTCAGATCGAGCGCAGATCCGCTGAGCACGAGTTCTCCTCCCGGGACGATCACCGTCATCGGAACGTCGACCGCTGCGCGGCGAAAACGCCGCCGGCTCGGCCTATCGCTTGTCACTTGGGTGCGTTGCTTCTCGTCCATACGGGCGGCGCCTTCATTCTTCACGCTTCCTTGCCGCCACGTACCGCTCGCGCGGCGAAGAGCGCACCCAGCGCGGCGTGTGCGGCGGTGAGGCCGCCCTGCAGATAGACTTCGTACGGTGGACGCATCGGCGCGTCGCACGAGAGTTCGATGGTGGCCCCGGCGACGAACGCGCCGCTCGACATGACGACGGGCACCTCGTATCCGGGTACCGGCGCCGGCTCCGGGCGAAATCGCGCGTTCAACGGCATCGCGGACTGCAGACCTGCCGCAAAACGCAAGAGCAGCTCGGGCGATCCCAACCGTATGGCTTGGACGATGTCGGTGCGGCGCGCGCCTGGGGCGGGGTCGACCGCGAAGCCGAGTTCGGCGAAGAGCGCCGCCGCAAAATCCAGTCCCTGCAGCGTCTGTCCGACGACCGCCGGCGCAAGGAAGAGCCCTTGCACGAGCGCGCGTCCGAAGCCGAGGCTCGGCCCGACGCCCGCGCCGACACCCGGCGCTACGTGCCGGATAGCGGCTCGTTCCACCAGCTCGGCGCGGCCGCTTACGTAACCGCCGGCGGGCGCGAGACCGCCGCCGAGATTCTTGATGAGCGAGCCCATCGCTAGGTCGGCACCAACGTGCGTCGGCTCCTGTGACTCGACCAGCTCGCCGTAACAGTTGTCGACCAAGATCAGGACCTGCGGTGCAACGCGCTTGATCGCCGCAAACGCGCGCGCGCACTCGTCGACGCAGAGTGAGGGCCGTGGCGCGTAACCGCGCGAGCGCTGCACGAAGATCGCCGCGATGGTTTCTTCTTCCAACACGCGCAGCACGGACTCGAGATCGACGCGATCGCCGGCAAGGGAGATCTCGCGATAGCGAATGCCTTGGCTTTCCAGCGACTGCGGCGCATCGCTGATCGCATTACGCAGCGTGTCGTAGGGAGCGCCCGTTATCGAAAGCAGCGTCTCGCCGGGAGCGACGCAGGCTGCAATCGCAGTGACGATCGCCTGCGTGCCGCTGACGAGCGAGAGCCGAGCGAAGGTGCGTTCCGTTCCGAAGACGCGCGAGAGCAGCGATTCGTAGCGCGAGCGCGCGCTGTCACCGTAACCGTAGCCGGTCGTCCCCCAGAGATCGCTCTCGTCGATGCGCTCGTCGGCGAATGCCCGCAGCATCTTTGCAGCGACGATCTCTTGCTCGCGATAGCGTACGTTCGCGATACGCTCGGCGGCGCGCAGCGCCGCGCTGAGGAGGCTCCCACCAATGCCGAACTCGTCGCAGAGCCGCTCGACGTTCATGCGGGCGAAGCTTCCACGTGTCGCTCGTAGGCGCGCACGAACGGAAGATACAGGAAGAGCGAAACGACGAGATTGACGCCGAGCAACGCGACCGCGCGCGGGTCGAGCGTCGCCAAATAGGTTGAGATTGGTGACGGCACCGAGGAAGGAATGTAAAACGCGGGACGCGCCACCACGCCTGCGGCGACCGCCGCATACGTGATGCTCGCCAGCAGCAGCGGTACCACGACGAACGGAATGGCAAAATAGGGATTGAGCACGATCGGCAGCCCGAAGAGCAGCGGTTCGTTCACGTTCGCAAGCGCGGGCAGCAGCACGAGTCTCCCGATGCGGCGCAGCCGTGCGATGCGCGAGACCGCCAGCAGCGCCGCCAGCGGCAGCGTCGCGCCCGAGCCGCCCGGAAAGACGAAGAGAAAGAGCGAGATCACGACGATGTGCGGCAGCGGTGCATGCGCCGCGAAGGCCGCCGTGTTCTGCATCTGCAGCGTGAGGTAGACCGGCGTGACGATCGCCGCAAGCATCGCCGGGCCGTGCACGCCAACGAGCCACAACAGCATCTCGACCGCAACGATGGCGAGCAGCGCGGGATAAGAGTCGCCCAAGCGCCCGAGCGGCGCGAGCATCGCGGCAATCGCATGCGAGATGTCAACGTGCGCGACGAAGACAAGCGTTGCAATCACCGCAACCGCCAGCACCGCCCCCACTATGTCATCCCAAGCGTATGTCGGTCGCCTCGCAGGGCGGCCTTCCACTCTGTCATCCCGCGCACTCTCGTGATCCGTCGCCAGCTCGGTTGGCCACGCTGACGCGTGGCCTTCCACTTTTGTCATCCCGAGCGAGCGAGGTGCGGTAGCACCGAAGCGACGTCGAGGGAGGCGCATCACCACAATGCTCGTCCCTACAACCCCCGTCATCACGATCGCGAGAAATATACCGGTTGCACCGATTGCGCGCAAGTACGCGACCGCATCGGGACCAAACGGGCGAGGCAGGGCAAATGCAAAACAGAGCAACGTCGCGGCGACAACGGCAGGTGGCACGTAATGCGCGCGCCGCGCAAGCGCGAGCGGCAACGCGATTGCGAGCGCGCACGCCATGACGCCGAACGAGGGCAGGAGCGCGAGCGAGATACGCTCCGGAAACTGCGCCGTCACCATGGCGAGAAAAACACCTAACGCGAGCAGCAGTGCGCCGAAAGCCCACGGCAACGCGTCGCGTACTGCGACGAGAAAGGGTGCGCGCGCGAAGGCTTGGAGTCTAGATGCGGCGGACGACGGCTTCGACGCGACCGATGATCTCGACATCGCTCGCGTAGATTGGCGCCATCGCGCGATTCTCCGGCTGCAGCCGCACTCGCCCGGCTTCTTTAAAGAAACGCTTTACGGTTGCCTCGCCATCGAGCATTGCAACGACGATCTCCCCGTTGCGCGCCGTCTTCTGCGGCCGCACCATGATGAGGTCGCCGTCGAGAATTGCGGCGTCGATCATCGAATCGCCCTGAACCCGCAGCATAAACGCCTCGGACGAGCGCGGTACGAAATCACCGGGGACCACGAACTCACCCTCGAGGTTCTCCTGCGCCGTGATTGGGACGCCGGCCGCAACTTTGCCGACGATAGGCAGGACGATGGCTTCCGCCAGCGTGCCATGCGATCCGAAACTCAGCGCCCGCGGTTTGGTGGGATCGCGCGCGATGAGGCCCCGCTTCTCGAGCTGTTTCAAGTGCGCGTGGATCGTTGAAGAGGAGGAGAGACCTACTCTCTCCCCGATCTCCCGAACCGAAGGCGGGTAGCCGTGTTCGGCGGTGAAATGCCGGATGACCTCGAGTATCCTCTGCTGGCGCTCTGTCGCCGGCTTTTGGGACTCCATTGCCCCGCAGTGTAGCACAGGCCTGCCGGAAAAGCAAACGTACGTTCGCGCGAACAACTTTTCGGCTAGACTTGACAGGCGAGCCGGGCATGCTAGAATGTAGTGGACGAACAGGCGTTTGGGCACGAGATATGGGGATTCTCGTACGCGAACGCAGGTTTGGCCCAACATAGGGAGGCAACCGATAGCAATGAGAATGCGGAGACGGGTGAGCCAGATCGG
>JAKAPO010000163.1 GCA_021807065.1 bacterium | reverse complement strand
TGCTTCGACCGCAAGCGCGTGGCGGCGCACGTACGCGGTCATCTCGCCGGGGCCTTGCGCAACGTGCATCGCCAGGACGCGCGGAGAAAAAGCCGGCGGGCGCTCGGAGCAGCCGCGTTCGAGGACGTACCGCGCGTTTGCATCCGATGCCAGGAGGGTTCCGCGAAAAAGGGCGAGGTCGCGTGCGGACACACGCTTGGCGACATCGCCCGGCTCCTGCCGCACCGGAAACTCGAGAGTGGCGCGCCCGATCGAGGAGGCGAGGATTTGCGCGAATATGTCAGGATCCACGTGCCCGCTATCCTCTACGAAGAGCGCGTGTAGTGAGAGACACCCTTCACTCTCGTACAGGACCAGGTCGCGAGCGGCTCCGCGCGCGATTCGCCGCGCTGCATCTTCGCTCTCGAGCGCTTCACGGGCGACATACCCGATCGAGCATGCAGGACCGTAAGGAACGAACCGAGTCGCGGGCGGGAGACCCGCGCGAATCGCTTGCAGAGATTCCTCGGTCCCAAATGCCACTACTGCATCGAAATCCGAGAGGTCCTGTTCGGCCCCGTCCCACGTCTGCGCCGCGAACATCGGCTCGTCAAACCGAGATTTGTCATCCCGAGGGAGCGAGGTGCAGAGCACGCAGCGACGTCGAGGGAAACGCCTCTCATCATTTGCGTACTCCTCTTTGAGCGTCTCGAAGAAGGAGTGGATCAAATGATCCTCGCGATCTTTGACGAGCACGCGATTCCCGGCGCAGATGGCGAAAACCGCGGGAACGACGGCGACGCCGATCGTCGTTCTGCTGGAGATGATCGCAACGCGCCCAACCGGACGCACGTCCTGGCCGCCGATCTCGCGCTCGATCGTCTCTTCGAGTGCATCGACTGCGATCGATTTGAAGAGATGATCGAGTGCGTACTCGACGGCAGAGGCACTGTAGCCGGTGCGTTCCGCGATGCGCTGCGCCGCTTGAACGCGCGGCGGAAAGGTCGCATCACACCAGCGCTCAGCCGTTCGCGCACACGCGAAAATGCTTCGGGAGCGCTCCTCGGCTCTTGTCATTGCGAGCGACGCCGAGGGGAAGGCTCTGTCATCGCGAGCGAGCGCACCCGAGAGCGTGCGCGACGTCGAGGGAGGCGCCGCCAATCTCGTGCACGACACATCATCACCGTCGGGCAAGCATCTCCGCATCCAACGAGCAGCCGCGCAGCCCGGCTCCTTCTTCGCGACCGAGGAGCACGATATGGCGGCCATAGGTTGCGCCGAGATCTTCTGTTGCAAGGGCGACGCATGAAGAGACGTTCGCAATGTCGACGTGCACGAGCGCGCCGACGACGCCGTCAGGCAGGGGACGGCCGTCGGGACCGGCCGCGTACGCGCGCAGCCAAGGCGGAGAGGATTTGAGGCGAGCGATGCCGGGATGCGCTCCCCTCGACGCTCGGTGCTCGTGCGCCCCCCTCGCTCGGGATGACACGGGCTCGGGGCGAGGGAGATCGTACCACTGCGATGTCAACTCGGTCATGCCATACTCTGCGACGATGCACGATTCGTCGATGCCGAAGCAGCGTGATGTCCGCGAGTACAGTTCCTCGCGGACGATGACGCGCGTGCGCCCTTTGAATCCTCCGGTTTCCATGATTCGCGATCCTGCTGGAAGCGAGAACCGCAGGTTGCGTTCCTCGGCGGCGTCGAGAAGCGCGGCCAGCGCGAATGCCGTAGCGGCGATGCAGACGGCTTCGCCGCGTGCGATGCTGTCGCCGATATCGCCGAAGAGATCGTCAAATGCGAATGCGTCGGCGCGCAGATACCACCCGATATCTCCCGCGCCTCGCTCACCGGCGACGCGAGCCATCATGTACCCGAGAGAAGATTGCGGGCGTTCCTGTGGATTCGGCACGAGATTGAGATAGCGTAAACGCGCACCGTCGTAGAGCATGAAGCGATCGAATCCGGCAAGCAGCGCGGCATCGTAAAGCGCCGCCGTCTCCATGTAGTGTCGGCCACCGATGCCGCGCGTGGTGCCGCTGGTCTCGAAGACGAGCTTGGCCTTCCTGGGATCGAAAGCCGCGAGCGCCGCCTCTTTGTATGCCGCCGTAGGTACCGCCGGGATCTGCTCCCAAGCGGCGGGCATGCGCTCGAGGGTCACTCCCTTTCGCGCGCAATACGTCGCGTACGGTTTATTGTAACGAAGCTGATGCGCGAAAATTTTTAGTGCGAGGTCGTTGAAGCGCTCGTCGCTGAGTTCGGTGCCGCGTTCGTGCCATGCTTGGATGATTCGTAATAGTTCAGCTTGCAAGCCGACGAAAACCGCGAGGCGCCTCCCTCGACCCCCGGACTGCGCTGCCGGCGCAGCGCGCTCAGGACAGGCTCGCGCTCGGGATGACAACGCGGTCACCGCGAGCGTAGGGGTTTTGCGCCAGCGGAGACGACCGGCAGGCGAGAGCTGATGATCCCGCTGTTCAGTCCGGACATCGCGAGTCCGCCGTGGAACCGCGCGTACTCGACCTTCATGCAGCGGTCGACCACGACGTCGAGGCCGGCTTCGTCGGCAAGTCGAATCGCATCGGTATTGACGACACCATACTGAAACCAGATGGCCTTTGCTCCGACGGCGATCGCTTCACGCGTGACCTCCACGACCTCGCTCGGGCGTCTGAAAACGTCGACGATGTCAGGCGTTCCCTCCGATGCGGCGTAATCGCGAAGCGACGCGAACGCCCGGACACCATCGATTTCGGCGATCGTCGGATTGATCGGCGCGATGCGGAACGGCGTCTGCGTGCGTAAGTAGGAGAAGACCGTGTAACTCGGGCGCAGCGGATGACTCGACGCGCCCACTATTGCCACCGTGCGGCTTCGCTCGAGCAGCTCGCGTCTCTGCGACGGCGTTGCGAGGATCATGGTTCCTTGTCATCCCGAAGGACTGCTTTCCGCAGTGCCTGATCCAGGTCCCAAATCAAGTCGTCGACGTCCTCGAGACCAACCGAAAGGCGGATCGACTCTGGTGCGACGCCTGCTTTGCGCAGTTCCTCGTCGGAAAGCTGCGAGTGCGTCGTCGAGGCGGGATGGATGACGAGGCTCTTCGTATCGCCGACGTTCGCGAGATGGCTCCAAAGTTCGAGCGCGTCGATGAAGCGCCGTCCGGCCTCGCGCCCTCCGTGAATGCCGAACGTGAATACGGCCCCCATCGTGTAGCTCACCCAATCGACCTCCGGCCGCTCGCGCAAGAACTCGGCGATCGTTCGCGCGTTGTGCACGTGCGCTTCCATGCGCAGTCCCAGCGTTTCGAGACCGAGGAGCAATAACCACGCATCCATCGGCGCGAGCTGCGAACCGACGTCGCGCAAGACCTCGGCGCGAGCGCGCATGAGAAACGCGTATTCACCGAAGGTTTCGGTAAAGACTTTGTTGTGGTATCCCGGGCTCGGCTCCGATAGGAGCGGAAACTTCCCGTTCCCCCACGGAAACTTCCCCGACTCTACGAGCACGCCGCCGATCGTCGTTCCGTGGCCGCTGATGAACTTCGTCGCGGAGTGCAGGACAAGATCGGCGCCATGTTCGATCGGACGGCAGAGATAGGGCGTCGCAAACGTGTTGTCGACGACGAGGGGAATGCCATGATCGTGGGTCAAGCGCGCCAGCGCGCGCAGATCTGCGATGACCCCCGATGGATTGCCGATCGTCTCCGCGAACAGCATCTTCGTATTGGGACGGATCATCGAACGCAGCGCCGCGAGGTCGTCGACCGGAGCGAAACTCGACTCGATGCCCATGCGTCTGACCGTGACCGAAAGCTGCGTCACGGTTCCCCCGTAGACGTTTTGGGAGCAGAGAACGTGATCGCCCGACTGAGCGAGCGTGAGAACGGTACAGAGCTGCGCCGCTAGACCGCTCGAAAACGCGATCGCGCCGAGCCCGTCTTCGAGACTCGCCATCCGCTCTTCGAAGGCCGCTACGGTAGGGTTGCTTATCCGGCTATAGATGTGGCCGTAACTTCGCAGCTGGAAGAGTTCCGCTGCCTGCTCGGTGGAGCCGAAGACGTACGCTGCAGTCTGATAGATTGGAGCCGCGCGAGATCCGGTGGTCGGATCGGGCGGAGTCCCGGCGTGGATCGCGCGCGTCGCGAATCCAAAGGTGCGGTCGTGCATGGTGCTGCCTTCGCCGGGGAGGGCGCGAGGAACTATAGCGGCGGCGGCGTCGTCAGGCCGTTCGTAAGTCCCGTCGGATTCTCGTTGAGATTATCGAAGAAGTTTTCTTTGGGGCGATAGTCGCCGGTGAAGGGAATCTCTCCCGTCGGTGTGGTCATCATCCCGACCATGTCGGTCGTTCCGTCGAGGCGCGCCTCGAAGACGATCGACGAGCCGTCTCTCAACGAGACGACGATGCGTACGTTGCCGCCGTCAACGACACCGACCGCGGGCGAAGGCTTGTTGCTGGGATCGAGATACGTTCCCGTGAGTGCGTCCTGCCGCTGCTTGAGCTTGAGATGCGCGTACGTCGTATTGGCGCCTTGTTGGATGGCGAGCTCCCACACGCCCTCGATGCCGACACGTTGCGGTGGTGGCGGCGAGGGCGAGCCATGCGGCGCCGCAGGGAAGAGGCTCTCGACGCCAGGCATCTGCGTCGGCGCTGCTGACGGCGACGGCGATGCATCGGTAAGCAGCGGCGGAGCCGGCGGCGCCGTTGCTGCGGCCAAGGGAGGCATGTTGGTCCCGGCGGCAGCGAACGCCGCTGCCAGGCTCAGGGCGGCAAAAGGAATCAAAACGCGCTTCACAACGACCGAAGGTTGGGCATCCACCCTGACCTCCCCTCGCGAAGCAAGTTAGCTCCGAGGTGGGTTCGTAGGGGCGCGGTGCGGCTCGAGCGGCAGGCGAACGCGTCGCAGACTCGTGGGCGGCCCTGCGGCGGCCACGATCTCGCGAGCATCGGTGGCTAGAGCGCTCAGCAGCGGCGAGGTCGCCGGACATGAGAGATCGGGCGACGTCCAGCCATGATACGTGACGGTCAAGCGCGTGCCGAAGGAGGCACTTTTCATGCACGAGCGTCCCATGACGCTGGCTTCGCGCGCGGCCTGCGCGTCGTGGAGGAAGCGATGAGCAACGTCGGGCGTCACTGAGAAACTTCGGTTGGCGACGCTCCCAATGCCGTTGGAACGGATAGCGATCGTCCAGCCAACGGTGTTGGTGGATCCGCTGTTGACGATAGACGCACCGTCGAGGCGAGGATGCCCGCTCAGAGTGGTGGCTACTCCCATGCCGAGAAGAGCAAGTGTTCCGACACGCATTCTCATTACGATAACGCTTCGCTGCCCATAAATGTCCCCTCCCTCCATGCACCGTGATGCATGAATTCTCGTCAAAGCCGAAAGGAGGAAGGGAGCCATGCGCGGCTAAAGCGAGCGGCTACCGTTTCCCGCCTCTTCTCGGGGACGTGCGTTTTGCAAAGGAGCTAGGGGTGAAGCATCTCTACGTTGGCTTCGGCGTGCTGATTATCGCCGCGAGTCTTGCCGCATGCGGCGGCGGCGGAGGTGGAGGTCCCCAACCAGGACCACCCCCTCCGCCGACGCAGACGCCGCCGCCGCCGCAGACCGCCACCTACATGGGAAGCGAGAACGTCGTCACCGTCTACCATAGTTATCCCCCGAACAACGGCGATCCGAACGTCACTCCCTATCCGAATACGAACGTCACCTACGCGTTGAACGACAGCGTCTCCACGGTGACGGGGAGCGGAACGGTTACCTCCTCGGAGACCGTGGCGGGGAGCAACCAAACGCTGAGCGAGACGCTGACGACCCACGTGACGCCCTCGCCCAACGGTTCGGTGACGAATATCACGGTGACGAGCCAAGCGTATACGAATAGCGACGGCACCTCGGAGAGCGTCACCTATC
>JAKAPO010000162.1 GCA_021807065.1 bacterium | reverse complement strand
GTAATCGGCCACTGGTTCGTCCTTTCGATCGTAGATTGTGTTGAGCAAAATCAATCTTCCGAATCGAATCGGTGGCCACCTCGGCCGCCGATTTTACAGCATTATAAGGACGTTATCGATTCCGGCGAGAACATTATGCACGCGGCTGCTTTATCCCAGGTGTAGAGTGCGTTCATCGCGTTGGGTTTGCTTGCGTGAAAAGCGGAGAGAACGTTCACCGTGAGGAGTTTGGCCATCTTCGAAATGAGAAGCTCGCGGTCTTTTGTCGATAAGTCGCTCGGTCTCCGTACGTTGTGTGTATGTGCGGTCTCGCGTATCAATTTTACTGCCGTTGCTTCTTTGCTTAAGACGGCAGCCTGTCGAAGGTGATAGATGACCGTCTGATCCCAGTAAAGCCGAACAAATTCTTCGCCGAGGTTCGCGATCGGAACGATCAGTGATTCATCGCGATGCGCAAGGCGCGCCATGGCCTTCAGCAGAGCCGGCTTATACGTCGTCGACTTCGATGCGTCGCGCATGAGCGCAGCGACGTTGCCGACGGTATAATGCGATTTCACGCTAGTGAACGTACGACCGAGGCGCGCAGAATCATCTCACCTGGCCTACATCGCGTGGGCTTCGACCCACGTGACGAATTCCACCTCCGTCATATCGCCGCCCGCCGCGCTTACGATCGCCTCGTAGCACCGCGCATCCGATGCGCGCAGTTCATAACCATTGAGCGTGAGGAATAAATCGAGCAGCACCAAGCCGACGCGCTTATTGCCGTCGATAAACGGATGATCACGATTAACACCGAGCGCGTAGAGCGCAGCAAGCTTCGGAATCGTCGCTTCGCCGTCGTGCGCATCCGCATTGTGCGGCCGCGCGAGCGCCGACTCCAACAACCCGAGCTCGCGCAGCACGTCGCGGCGCCGCTTCATGATCGCTTCTGCCTTAGCTTAAGGCCGTCGGGCAATTCGGTGAGCTAGAGCGCGCCGCCGACAACGGCGGTCCCGCCCCCGCCTCCCCTCCGCTGCGACTCTTGCTGTAAAACGGCAAAGGCTGTGAGACCAAGGGGACGATAATGCAGCGGAAATACGCAAAGTTGGCAAGACTAGGCAATAAAGAGGATGAGTTTAGTTACGGCTTGAAGCAAAGCATACGAGACCAGTTGCTCGAATCGGAGGGGCTTGTGAGCGTTCGGACGATACCGCCGAACCGTCGGAGCGTGACAGGGCTGTTGCCAAGCCGAAAGAACGGTCGGATGGTCTCCTTTGAATCCTCGCTTGAGCGCGATCTCGCGACGATATTGGAGTTCGACGAAGCGGTTCTTGCCTACCAGGAGCAGCCGGTCAAGCTGCGCTACGAGCGCGCTGGGCGCCGCTCCCCTCCTGGCGTTCCCGACTTCCTCGTGACCTACCATGCATATGTCGGGCGGCGGCCGCTGCTGGTCGATGTAAAGTATCGCAAAGAGCTCTTCGCGCGTTGGTCCGACCTGAAGCCGCGTCTCCTCGCTGCCAAGCGCTTTGCTCTCCGCGAGGGGTGGGACTATCGAATCCTGACGGAGGTCGAAATCCGGACACCCTACCTCGACAACGCACGTTTCCTTCTTCCGTACCGGCGATGCGCCCCAGACCCCATCCATGAGGAGCAGCTGCTATCCGCGCTGCGCCGCCTGAAATTTTCACCGATTCAGGCACTTCTTGAAACCTGTTGTGTCGATGAGTGGAACCGCGCTCAACTCATTCCAACCCTTTGGTGTCTTGTTGGCCTCCGGAATATCTCGGCCGATCTCGAGCGACCCCTGACGATGTCGAGCAACGTGTGGCTACCGGGGTAGGTCGCGGTTTCGCGATTGAGCCCGGCGTCGAAATAGAGGCTAAAGGCCGCTATTTCGTGATCGACCACGTTCTCGATGTGGACACGGTAATAGTTCGCGACATCACCACGAATGAATCGGAGCGCATGGCAATTGCGGATCTACAACCGCGAACGGCCTCGGCGGCAGCGCCGGAGCCGTTGCCTGACCTCACGCAACTCGACGGCGCAGATTGGGATGAGGCGCGCCGTCGGCGCGATGCCATCAAACCACTGCTCGCCATGATCCGACCACCTCGCAGCCTTATTGCGGAGCACGCGCGAGCCTTCGGCGTGAGCGCGCCGACGATGTACCGCTGGATGCGTGCATTTCTCACTTCAGGTAACAAACTCTCGACGCTCCTGCCGGTGAAACCGAATGGCGGGCGCGGCAAAAAACGGCTACGGCCGGAGATCGACGCAATCATCGACACGGCCATTGAGCAGTTCTACCTCACAAAACAACAGCATAGCGTGAAGGGAACGGCCGACGAGGTTGCACGGCTTTGCCGAAATGCTGGCCTCCCCGCTCCCCATGCAAGCACGGTCGGTCGGCGAATTCTCGCAGTATCGGAACGAACGAGGCTGCGCCGTCGCAATCATGGCAAGAGAGCTGACGATCGGCTTGAAGCACGGCCGGGGCATTACACCGAAGCGCAGCGCCCGCTGCAGATCGTGCAGATTGATCACACCAAGCTCGACGTGACCGTTGTAGACGAGGAGATGCGCCTCTCGGTCGGTCGCCCTTGGATTACGCTTGCCATGGACCTCTTCAGCCGTATGGTGGTCGGCTTCTATATCTCGCTTGATCCTCCGGGCGCCAATAACACTGGGCTTTGCATGGCCCACGCGGTGCTTGGCAAGGAGACCTGGCTTGCAAAGCATGGCATATCGACCTCATGGCCGTGCTGGGGTTTCCCCGCAACGTTGCATCTCGATAACGCAAAAGAATTCCGCGGCGAGATGCTTCAACGAGCGTGTGACCAATACGACATCGAACTCGTCTACCGGCCGATTGCCAACCCGCACTTCGGACCGTTCATCGAACGGATGATGCGTACGCTTGCGATCGAGATCCATAAGCTTCCCGGCACAACATTCTCTAACCCGGTGCAGAAGGGATGTTATGATTCTGAGAATGAGGCCGCCCTCACGCTCTCGGAGCTCGAAGGATACGTCGCTGAGTACATTACTGGCGTCTATCACCATAAAGTGCATTCAGGAATCGGCGTCTCACCGCTCACGAAGTGGAAGCAGGCGATCCTCGGCACCCCGACCACTCGGGGCATGGGCCACCCGCTGCGGCCCAGCGACCCAGAGCGCATAAGGCTCGATTTCATGCCGTTCCAAAAGCGCACCGTACAGAACTATGGCGTGAAAATTGACCGCATCAACTACTACAGCGACGTCCTGCGCCGCTATATGAGTAGTCCGAGCAACGGCCGCAAGCCGAACTACATTTTCCGGCGTGACCCGGCCGATATCAGCCGCGTCTATTTTTGGGATGCCGAAACAAAACAATACTACGAGATTCCCTATCGTGATATGCGCCGCCCATCGATGACCGTGTGGGAACTGCGCGAGGTGATGCGTCGGATTCTCGACGATGGCAAGCGGGAGGCGGACGAAGAGTTGATTTTTGAAACGTTCGAGCGCCTTCGGAAGCGACGCGAAGAGGCAATCGTCGAGACGAAACGCGCGCGACGGCAACGTTCGCGCAAACGTAACGCTGAAGTCTTCCGTCCCAAGGCGCGCGACGACGGTGTCGTCGCAAATGAGAAGGCAGACGTTCCGCATCTCTCAATTTTCGACGAACCAATCATCCCGTTTGACGTTGACCGTGGCTGACGAACGGATCGCTCGCATCCACGATAGCATGAATGGCCTCGCTTGGGTGCGCTATCCACGTGCGGAAGCAATTCTCGCGAAGCTCGAAGACCTGTATGCATTGCCGCGCTATCATCGAATGCCACACATGCTGATCGTCGGTGATACGAATAATGGGAAAACGATGATCGCGGAACGATTTTTTGCTAACCACTTGCCCTGTAACGAGCTGAACGTTCACGATTCGCAGCATCACGTCATCAAGATTCAGGCGCCGCCGACGCCTGACGAAGGACGCTTTTATAACATCATCCTCGAAAGTATCTACGCACCGGTGCGAATGTCTGCTAGAAACGATCAACGGCAACTTCAAGTGCAACGTTTCTTAGATATTGTAGGAACGAAGGTGCTCATCATCGACGAGATCCAGCATCTTCTCGCGGGATCGGTGATTAAACAACGGCAGCTGCTTAACGTACTCAAGTACCTCGGAAACGAACTTCGAATGTCGATTGTGGCGCTCGGAACAAGAGATGCGTTCAACGTTCTTCAGACGGATCCGCAGATCGCTAACCGTTTCGAGCCCGCCGTGCTCCCCCGTTGGCAACTGGATACCGAGTATCTACGTTTGCTAGCCGCAATCGAACCGTTGCTGCTGCTGCGAAAGCCTTCCAACCTCACAAGCGCCGCTATAGCAACAAAACTCTTAGCTCTTTCAGAAGGGACGATTGGCGAGATCTGTCGCCTAACGGAAAAGGCATCGATCTATGCCATTGAGTCTGGTGCTGAAGAGATCACGGAGGCTGTGCTGGAGTCCTGTGGGTATAGTCCGCCCTCTTCGCGTCGAAATCAGAGAGAAGGCTGATGAGCCGACGGATGCTGGTGCTTGGGCGAGCATGGGGGGTTGTAAGCCCTCGCCCAAGATGCTCTTGACGGCGGGCAGCCGAGTGACCTCGTGGACCCTTCCGTCCCTTGCATTTTAGACCATGGATGTTCGCCGAGAACTCAAGGGACAACATCAAGAACAAATGTTCGCAATCAAGGTGGCCGGACTGTGCTACAGGCAGCAACAGGGGGGAGCGATTTTACTGCTGCGCATAGGAAGACGCGGTCCGGCCTGCCGTTGAGGGCGCTCTGCTGGTCCGATCCGCCGCGTTCGCCAACGGTACGCAGGGGCCCTCATTGTCCGCGCCCGCGGGGCGCCGTGCGTATATGCGCAGCGGCTCGTGCATTAAATCAACTCGCCACCCTTTTCTACGAGTTCGGAACGTGCGATACTGAGATCGGCTATTGCGTCTCTTTTGGTCGGTCATTTGCTGCATAAACGACCCTTGCCGGGAGCCACCATGGCCAGCCGCTCTCGTGGTAGGTGACGAGAACAAGACTCTCGTGCAGCACGAGCCGAGCACGACCCACTCCACTGAAGCCGTCCAGCTTCAAAAGGACTCTGATATGTGCGTTTCCGAGCCTTATGCCGCGCCGGTCTTACCATGAAGTCGAAGTCACGCAGCATCCGAACCGTCTTGGGCACAAGCGCTGGTGGTCGGTCGCGACTGTTTCCCCAGTATCGCGGCATGGCGCGCCTTGCCTGCTTTAACCTTGCGGTATTATTTTTGCTGAGCGGATGCAATAGCCATTCCCTTCATCTTGGCGCGGTGCGGGAATATGTGAAGGCTACGGTGGATGCAGGGACGGGCTTCGCGGCCGTTTCCGACGACCTTTACGGGTCGTGTTTACGCTTTCAAGAGTACGATCGACTTACCAGCGTAGACGGACGCCCGCTTTGGTCTGATTTGCCGACGCGCAAGCCGGAGCCCACGCCTGTCCCCGTAGGCGTTGTGCCGAAGGAGACCTCGCCGTCCAGAGGCGACTCGGAATGTCAGACTTCTTCTGATCTCGCCTACCGCTGGAATATGGAGAACCAGGCCATTCTCGGATATGTTCGCGCGCTCGGTACCGTCGCAGGCGTCTACGTGATGCCTACGAACTTCGACCGTCTGGCTGATTCGTTGAAGGGGGCGGGCCTTATTGCAAACGACGGCATCGCGACCGCCGCCGGCAAACTCTCGCAACGAATCGCCGACTCGTTGGTCGCCGCGCGCCAGCGAGCCGACGTTTACGAGGTCGCTCAATCTGCGCAGAAAGGCGGTTTGAACGAGGTGGTTCGGGGTATCCGCGATGTCGTCTTGGCAGAATATCGCCAGGAACTCAAAAACGAACGGCAGGCGGTCGACGAGTATTACGCGACGACGCTGCAAGGCGAG
>JAKAPO010000161.1 GCA_021807065.1 bacterium | reverse complement strand
CTTGCGCGACGCTTGGAATCCAGGGGATGGGGCGGCCCATTCTAGACCATGGGCCCGAGTTATCCACAGCCGTGGACGGCCCGCTTGCGCTTTTGCTGATGTTGTTCTAACGCGGGCTTCCTGCGCGTGGACATTGACAGCTCGCGCGCAATTTGCTGAAATGGCATGCTTTTTTCGATCTGCGTTTCGCCCGCCGGTTGCCCACCGGTTCGCGCCTGCCGCTTGCCGAGAGATATCACGCGGTCGTTCGCGCACTCGACGCACACCACTGCGCCGTGCTCGCGATCGGCGTCCCTAGCGGCGTAGATGCGGCAACCGGTGCAATCGCCGGGGTCGCCGTCCGTGCGACGAGCACGCTGACGCTCGCAGCGCTCAAACCCGGCTTGCTGCTTGAAACGGCACGGCCCTTCGTCGGGAGTCTGTATTGCGCCGAAATCGGCATCGACGATGCGACGCTTCGGCAGCACGCGCGCACCTACGCCGCACTCGACGACGACGCCTTCCTTTCTATGCTGCCCGGCCGCGCGTTCGAAACAGATAAACGCGGAGCCGGTGCGCCGCTAGTGATCGCCGGATCGCGGCAGTTTCCCGGTGCGGCCGTGCTCTGCGCTCTTGGGGCCGCGCGTGCCGGCGCTGGTTACGTCACCGTCGCAGCTCCGGCGAGTGCGGCTCCCGCGCTTCGCCAGCATCTCATCGAGCAAGTCGTCGTCGAGCTCGACGAATTGGCTCCGCCCGAGAGCATCGTAGAAACTATCTGCGACGTCGCGCGCCGCAACTCTGCGCTCGCAGTGGGACCAGGCCTCGGTCTCGACGATCGCACCGGCGTCATCGTGCGCGAGAGCATCGCGCGCACGGATCTACCCATCGTTGCGGACGCGAGCGCCTTCTTCCATCTCGCCAAACATCTGTCGCAGTTGCGGGGAAAGCGCGTCGTGCTCACGCCGCACGCCGGTGAGTTCGCGCGTCTCTCGGGAAAAGGCACGATTCGCGAAGGCGACCGCATGCCGCGCCTGCGCGAGTTCGTCGATCGCACCGGCGTCACGACATTGCTCAAGGGGCTGGCGACGCTCGTCTACGACGGCGCGACGGTGTTTATCAACACCACGGGAACGAACGCACTCGCGACCGCGGGGAGCGGCGACGTGCTTACCGGCGTCATCGCGACGCTGCTCTCGCAAGGGCTCTCGCCCTACGACGCCGCGCGCGTCGGCACGTACTGGCACGGCCTCGCCGGTAAACGCGCCGCCGTGCACCGCCCTACCGGCGTCATCGCCAGAGACGTGATCGAAACCCTGGCAGAGGCGATACCGAAGCCTCCGCATTCCCCTGGGCTCAAGAGGATTTTCTAGAAGTCGCCATCCCGAGTACGTCGTGGACCGTGAAGGCCCACGAACGAATGCAAATGGCTCCTGTCATCCCGAGCGAGGGAGCTGCGTCAGCAGCGACTGACGTCGAGAGAGGCGCATCAGGGCGCATGCTCGCCTTCAGAAATGACGCTCCACCCACTGCGCGATCAATGCGTAGTAGCTTGCGACTTGCTCGGGGTTGTGCGGCGAGTGCAGCGCATGCGGAATTCCGATGAAACGCACCGGGATGCCACGGTCGTGCAGCGTGTGGTAGAGCTCGAACGACTCCGAGATCGGCACGGTCTCATCTGCCGTCCCGGAGAGGATGAGCGTCGGCGTCGTGATCTGCGACGCATACGTGATAGGTGAGCCACTCACGTAGAGCTGCGCCGCAGCCGGATCGACCGGCGTGCCGCCCAGCGAGTCGCGCGTCCATGCGAGATTTCCCGCGGCCGCGAGATCGTACTCCTGACGCCAGTCCACCATGCCGTCGGCGACAACGGCGCTGCGCCAGATATGCTCGTGTCCGATGAGCCACGTCGTCATGTAACCGCCGTACGAATGACCGACGATCGCAATGCGTTTCGTGTCGACGACATCGGTCTTCTCCAACGCAGCGATACCGGCCATCACGTCGTCGCCCGGACCGGTCCCGGGGTCGCGGTAGATCGCGTGCTCGTAGGCGCTCCCGAGATTGTCGCTGCCGCGGTAGTTGGGCTCGAAGACGATGTATCCGTGACCCGAGAGAGCGTAGCGAAGACTGCCTATCTCACCGCCGTCGAAGGTCTGCGCGGACGATGCCTCAGGACCGCCGTGCAGATAGACGACGAGCGGATAGGTGCGCCCTTTGACGTAGCCGACCGGATAGGTCACGATGCCGTCGGAGCGCGTGCCGTCGGGCGCCGTCCATCGCAGCTCGTGCGCGTCGCCGTACGAATACTCGGCGAATCGCGCGTTCAGCGAGGTGAGCCTGCGAGGTTTCGCGTTGCCACCGCTCACGACGTACACTTCAGGCGCCGTCGTCTCGTTACTGAGGACTGCGGCGATCACGCCCGATCTGCCGACGCTGAAATCTTCGACGTTGAGTTTCCCGAGGTCGAGCCGGCGCACCGCTCCCGCCGCCGACAGACGCCAGAGTCCCACGCCGATGCCGTCGTCGGCCATCACGATGCCGCTCTTTCCGCCGGGTAGCCACGCCATCTCCGTCACGTCCCGATCGAACGACCGATCGATGTCGCGCGTCGCCATCGAGGACGGCTTGCCGACGTAGACGTCCATCTTGCTGATAGGTCCGGGTCCGTGAGGATAGAGGTAGGCGAGCAGATCGCTTCCCGGACAGAACACCGGCTGGTACTCGTACTTCGGATGCGTCGTGAGCGCATGCAACGCACCGGTGCGAACGTCAACGATCTCAATCTTCGTCATGTCGCTGTCGCTGTTATCCGCGTCGGCTTGACGCGTGAAAGCGATGTAGCGTCCATCGTGCGACCACGTCGGGTCGCTCGTCGCGCCGACGAACGGTGGCGCGGCTTCGAGCACGCTCCACGAGCCCTCGGTGAGTCGCCTCGCCGCGCCTCCGTGGGAAGCGACCAGCCACAGATGCGATGGCTGCGGCGGCGCGTCGATGAGATAGCCGTCGTCGTGGATCTGGAAAAGGTCGTCACCGCGCTTTGCTGCGGCCGCGTTGCGCTGATTATCGGGGGTCACGTAGACGAAGCGCGATCCGTGCGGACTCCAGGCGTATTGCTCGACGCCGTTCGCGGTATGCGTTATTTCCTGCGCGCTCCCGCCAGTGACGGGAACGATGAAGATCTGATCCTTCTTGTTGGCTCCCCGGTCGATGTAGGCGAGCGTCGTGCCCGACGGTGACCATTGCGGGTCTGAAAGCTCGTCGCTTGCACGCGTCAACGAGCGCGGCAAGCCACCGGACGTCGTGACGACCTCCAGCATGGTCATCCGCTTGTCCTTGGAGAAGTCATTGCGGGTCTCCAGAAACGCGACTGCTCTTCCGTTTGGCGAGACGCGCGGGGCGGAAATCGTTACCAGCGTACGAAACGCGGCGAGATCGATCGGCGGTGCATGCATAATAGAGTGCTTTCGTACAAGCAAGTGCCCCGAGACGCCTCCCTCGACATCGCTCAGCGCTCGCGCGCTTCGCTCGCTCGGGATGACAGTGCGCGCAGACCATCCTCGTCGATGATGGTGATGCCGAGTTCCTCGGCGCGTGCCAGTTTGCTGCCCGGAGAGTCGCCCGCAACGACGTAATCCGTCTTTTTGCTGACCGATCCGGTGACGCGGCCGCCGGCGGCCTCGATCATCTCGGTCGCCTGCTCTCGCGAAAGTTTCGGCAGCGTTCCGGTCAGCACGAACGTCTTCCCTTCGAGCGGGCCGCACGCGGCGCGCTTACGTTTCGGTGCCGTCATAACGACACCGGCCGCGCGCAGGCGTTCGATCATCTCCCGGTTTGCCTTCTGCTTGAAGAAGAGCGCGACGCTCGACGCCAGCTCGGGGCCGATCCCGGTGCTGCGCTGCAAGTCGTCCTCGCTCGCAGCTTCGATGGCATCGATGCTGCCGAAATCGTCGGCAAGAATTTGCGCCGTCTGCTCTCCGACGAACCGGATGCCCAAGCCCGTAAGGAGTCGCGCGAGACCGCGCCGCTTCGATTTCTCGATTGCGTCGAGCAGGTTTGCGCGGCTCTTGGGACCGGTGCGCGGCACCTGCGAGAGCTTCTTCTCGTCGAGTGCGTAGACGTCGGCGATGTCGCGAACGAGTTCGCGAGACGTCAACTCGCCAGCCACCACGTCACCGAGCCCTACGATGTCCATCGCACCGCGAGTTGCAAAGTGGCGAACGCGCTCGAAGCGCTGCGCCGGACAGGCGGCGTTGGTGCAACGCCACATTGCTTCGCCGGCTGGGCGGTCGGCGTCGGCGCCGCAGACCGGACAGCGCTTGGGCATGTGAAAGATGCGCTCGCGGCTGGTGCGCTCTTCCTTGATAGGCCCGACGACGCGCGGGATGACGTCGCCCGCCCGCGTCACGAGCACGGTGTCGCCGACGCGTATGTCGTTGTTTCTAATGTAATCTTCGTTGTGCAGGGTAGCGTTTTGAATCGTCACGCCGCCGATGCGCACCGGTTCCAGAATGGCGTACGGGTTGAGCGTCCCGGTGCGGCCAACGTTGATCGCGATCTCCTTCAGCTTGGTGCGCGCCTCGCGTGGCTTGAACTTGTATGCGATCGCCCAGCGCGGATTTCGTCCGACCGAACCCAGGCGCTTCTGCAAAGCAATCTCGTCGATCTTGACGACAACGCCGTCGATCTCGTAGTCCAGCTCGTCGCGCTTCTCTTCCCATTCCTCGCAATAGGCCAGCACTTCATCGACGCTCTTGCAGCGGCCGATGTAAGGATTCACCGCAAAGCCGATCTCCTCGAGGGAACGCAACGTCTGCCACTGGGTGGGCCCCAGATCCATGGTTTCGGGAACCGAGTACGCAAAGAACGACAGTCGCCGCTCCGCCGTAATCTTCGGGTCGAGTTGGCGTATTCCGCCGGCCGCCGCGTTGCGGGGATTTGCGAATGCCGGCAGTCCCGCATTTTCGCGACCTTCGTTGAGCCGGGCGAAGTCACTCTTGCGCAGATACGCTTCGCCCCGCACTTCGAAAACGTCGGGCACGCCGCCGCGCAGCCGCAACGGAATGCTTTGGATCGTGCGCAGATTCGCCGTGACGTCCTCGCCGATGCGGCCGTCGCCGCGCGTGCCGCCGCGCTCGAAGACGCCGCCACGATAGCGTAGCGCGATGGCGAGACCGTCGATCTTCAACTCGCAGACGTAGGAGAGCGCGCGCCCGGCGAGCTTGCGAACGCGCTCGTCGAACGCGGATAACTCTTCCTCGCCGAAGGCGTTGGCGAGGCTCAGCATCGGCGCGGCGTGTTCGTACGGTGCGAAGTGCTCGGCGGCCGGTGCGCCGACCCGCTGCGTCGGCGAATCGGCGGTGCGCAGTTCGGGATGCTGCGCCTCGAGCTCGACGAGCTCCCGCAGCATCGCATCGTACTCCGCATCCGTCAGCGTCGGCGCGTCGAGCACGTAGTAACGTACGTTCGCCTCTTCGATGCGCGCGCGCAAGTCCGCGGCGCGCTCCTTGAAGTCAGGCCTCGATTTCGATGCGCTCACGCTGGGATTGGGCAAGTTCGTCCAGGACGCGCAGGTTTTCGCGTTCCAGTGCTTCGAGCCGTCGCGCGTCGAGCACGTGATGGCCGACCGCACGCTGATCGCGCAACACCGGGGCGAGGTAGGCACCCGTGTAAGAAGCCGGGTTGCGGGAAAGCTCCTCCGGCGTTCCCGTGCCGACGACGGTGCCGCCGCGATCGCCGCCCTCCGGCCCGAGATCGATCAGATAGTCCGCGCTCTTCACGACGTCGAGATTGTGTTCGATGACGAGGACGCTGTTGCCGCCTTCGACGAGTCGCTGAAGCACGTCGAGCAGCTTGTGGATGTCGGCGAAGTGCAAACCGGTCGTCGGCTCGTCGAGGACGTAGAAGGTACGGCCGGTCGAGCGGCGTGACAACTCGGTAGCAAGCTTGACGCGCTGCGCCTCGCCGCCGGAGAGCGTCGTCGCCGGCTGCCCCATCTTGATATATC
>JAKAPO010000160.1 GCA_021807065.1 bacterium | reverse complement strand
ATCTTTCGTGATCGCTGCGCTGGCCGCGCTCGGACTTCCCGGCTTGGCGGGATTCGTCGGCGAGCTCGTAATCTTGATCGGCCTCTATCAGGCAGGGTTGGTTTGGGCCGCGATCCTCGCGCTGGTCGCGATCATCGTCGCATCTGCCTACATGCTGCGCTTACTGCAGGGTGCGACTCAGGGCCCGGAGGTTGTCGACCTGCCGGTGCGTCGCGATCTGACCTGGCTCGAGGGCATCGCCATCGCCCCGCTGCTCTTGGCATTGTTCTACTTTGGCGTCTACCCCCACGCGTTGCTGGGAAGAGGGCCGTTACCGTGAGCGTCGACATTACCGCGGCCGATTGGAGCGCCGTTGCGCCGGTTGCCGTTCTCGCCCTCACGGCGTTCGTCGTCTTGATTGCGGACTTGGTATCGCGCACGAACGTCTACCGGTATCTCGCAATTGCGATTTCGATCTCGGGAACGATCGCTGCCGCAGCCTTGCTCGCGCAACAGTACGGAACGCACGGATCCGCGTTCCTAGGCGGCTTCGTCGTCGACGATGCATCGGTGCTCTTTGCGGGCATTATCGTGCTCGGTACGCTCGGGTCCATCGTGCTGTACGGCGCGTTAGGCACGCCGCGTCGCGTCGCGCCGTCGCTCGCGCTAATGTTGTGGAGCGCCTGCGGGGCCATGCTGATGGCCGGCGCGGCGAACTTGATGACGGTCTTCCTCGGCCTCGAACTGCTTTCGCTTGCGCTCTACACGCTTTGCGCCATGGCCGATCGTGCCGGTGCGCGAGAGGCCGCGCTCAAGTACCTGATCCTAAGCTCGACCGCGACTGGATTCTTGCTCTACGGGATGGCGCTGCTCTTCGGTGCTACCGGCAGCGTCTCGCTCGCCGCGCTCATCGCGCCGGCGCTTGCAACGAACCAGCTCTTTTGGATCGGCATCGGACTCTTCCTCATCGGCATCGCCTTCAAGCTGAGCCTGGTGCCGTTCCACACTTGGGCGCCCGACGTATACGAGGGCGCGCCGCTGCCTGTGACCGCATTCATGAGCGTCGTCACGAAGGCCGGCGTGCTTGCGGTGCTGGTGCGTCTGTTTCTCTGGTCATTGCCCGCCGGGCACGCCTCGACGCTGCTGTTGCCGGTGTGGATCGTGGCCGGGATCTCGATGATCGCAGGCAACGCCGGCATGCTGGCGCAGCACGACCTCAAACGCATGCTCGCCTATTCCGGGATCGCGCAGATCGGATACGTCCTCGCGGCGCTCGCGGGAGCGGAGGCGCAAGGCTTCAATGCCGCGCTCTATTACTTCACCGCGTACTCGCTTATGAATCTCGGCGCCTTCGCGATCGCGGCGATGCTCTCCAGCGATCGCGAAGAGGGTTCGCAGCTCGCGAATTTCGCCGGGCTCGGTTTCCGGCGCCCGTGGGCGGCGTTCGCGATGACGGTCTTTCTGCTGGCTATGGCTGGGCTGCCGCCGACGGCGGGATTTCTCGGGAAGGTCCTCATCCTGCGCAGTACCGTTGCGACCGGTTACGCATGGCTGGGTGCGTTGCTCGTGATCGGAACCGCGATATCGTTGTATGCCTACGGTCGCGTCGTCCGCGCGATGTACGACCGCGAGCCGCACGCGGTGCACGACGTGCGGCCGTTCGCCCCGCTCGCGGCGATCAGTGCAGCGCTCTGCACGATCGCGGTGATCGTGCTAGCGTTCTATCCGTTTACTCGCTAGCGGCGCGCGATCGCTTCGATTTCGACCCGGATCCCGCGGGGAAGTTCTCTAACGGCCACGGTCGAGCGCGCGGGCTTGACTGCGTCGAAATACTTTGCGTAGACGGTGTTGACCGCGGCAAAATCATTCATGTCAGTGAGAAAGATCGTCGTCTTCACGACGTCCTTGTAATCGTAGCTGGCGGCCCGCAGCACGGCGCCCAGATTCTGCAGCGTCTGCTCCGTCTCGGCGCTCACGTCCGCGTTGACGAGATTGCCGGTCTTCGGATCCATCGCACCCTGACCACTGCAGAAGAGCCATTTTCCGCACCGAACGGCTTGACTGTAGGGACCGATCGGCTTCGGCGCGTCTTCGGTGAAAATCGCTTCGTGTTGCATCTCGGCGGGTTTCTCCGAACGCGGAGCAAAGCATGCTTTGGTGAGCGGGAATTCGTTCCACGAGGACTTTGAGCGGGTCGAGCGCTGGATCGAAGCGTATTTCGAGAAACCGCAGCGCTACGGTGTTTTTCCGCGCGTAGCGCCCGGCGAGATCGAAGCGGCGCTGCCGAACGAGGCGCCTGACCGAGGCGAATCCTTCGAGCGCATCTTCGCCGATTTCGAACGCATCATCGTTCCGGGAATGACGCATTGGAACCACCCGCGTTTCTTCGCCTACTTCGCTACGAGTGCGGCGCCGGTGACGGTTTTAGCCGAGGCGCTCGCCGCGACGATGGACGTCAAGGTAATGCTCTGGCGAACGTCGCCGGCAGCTACGGAGCTGGAGACGGTCGTGATGTGCTGGCTGGGCCGGCTCGTCGGTGTACCCGATGATTGGACCGGCATCATCTACGACACCGCATCGGTCGCGGGTTTCACGGCGCTGGCCGCCGCTCGCGAAGCGCTCGATCTAGGTATTCGCGAGCACGGCGCGAGCGGCCGCGACGTGCCCGCGCTGCGCATCTATGCTACCAAGCACACGCATTCGCACATCGAAAAGGCGGCAATCGCGCTTGGCGTCGGGCTCGAAAACGTCGTGCGCGTCGAGTGCGACGCGCAGTTCCGTATGCGTCCCGATGCGCTGCATCGGGCCATCGACTAAGACCGCGCGCACGGGATGCGCCCGCTCGCGGTCGTCGCAACGATCGGCACGACCTCGTCGACGGCGATCGACCCCGTCGCAGAGATCGCCGAGATTGCCAAACGTCACGGCATCTGGCTGCACGTCGACGCGGCATATGCCGGCGTAGCGGCGATCGTGCCCGAGTTCCGGTGGCTCATGAACGGCGTCGACCGGGCCGACTCGTTCGTCGTGAACCCGCACAAGTGGCTCTTCGTGCCCATGGATTGTTCGGCGCTCTTCGTGCGCGACGAGGCGATCCTGCGCCGTGCCTTCAACCTGACTCCCGAATACCTTGCGACGCCGGAGCAGGACGTGCGCAATTACATGGATTACGGGATCCAGCTCGGGCGCCGTTTCCGCGCGCTCAAACTCTGGTTCGTGCTGCGCCATTTCGGTGCAGAGGCTATCCGCGAGCTGCTGCGTTCGCATATCGCTCTCGCCGACGAGTTCGCGCTGTGGATCGAGGCGGAGCCCAACTGGGAGGTGCTCGCGCCGCATCCGTTTTCGGTCGTGTGTTTTCGCTATCGATCGCCCGGCACGGACGAGCAAGAGGCGGAACGGTTCAACGCGGCGCTGTTGGAGGCGGTAAATGCAACCGGCGACGTCTTCATCTCGCACACGAAACTCGACGGAAAGTACGCTCTACGCTTGGCAATCGGGAATCTCCGCACTCAGCGCAGCGACGTCGAGTTCGCCTGGAATCTGTTGAAACAAAAAGCCTTACAGATCGGGCGGGAGCCTCGTTAGAGTAGATCCCTCGACATCGCGCACGCTCTCGCATGCGCTCGCTCGGGATGACAAGAGCCATTTTCATTCGTTCATGGGTGGACCGTCAGGTCCATGACGTACTCGGGACGACACGGCGTTCCGCGCACCGCTACTCGCCACTTAGTACAGTCGCAGGTAGGCGTGGCGTTCCCAGGGGTGGACGGCGCGGCGGTAGCGCTCGTATTCGGCGAGCTTGGCGTCGCGAAACGCGTGATACAGATGATCGCCGAGCGTCGCGCGCACGACGGGATCGTCATCCAGCTCCGCAATCGCCTGACGGAGCGATTTCGGCAGGGCACCGACACCGCGTTCGCGCTGCTCGCGGTCCGTCAGATCGTACGTGGAACCTTCCCAAGCGTCGCCGGGGAGACGCGCGTGCGCGATGCCGTCGGCTGCCGCACCGAGCAGAACGGCAAGCGCGAGATAGGGATTGCATGCCGGATCGGGGCTGCGAATCTCGATGCGCGGCGGCGATTGTGTCGGCGGCACGCGAACCAGCGCGTTGGCGCTGCGCCGCGACCATAGAGGATAGATCGGTGCGTCCCATGCCGCTACCAGACGTTTGTACGAGTTCACGGTAGGATTGCAGATTGCGGTCGTAGCCGGTGCGTGCGCCAGTAGGCCGCCAACCGCGTAGAGCACTGAAGCATCGTCGGTACCGTCAGGTAATCGAAGGTCGACATGGAGCCCGCTGCCGGCGCGATCCTCGCTCGGCTTGGGCATGAAGGTTGCATCGAAGCCGAACGAGGCTGCGAGGTGCTTGGCGACGGTTCGCACCGTCAGCGCGTGGTCGGCGGCGCGAAGCGGATCGTCGTGCGCAACGTCGATCTCGTGCTGTCCGGGACCGTGCTCGTGATGTGCGGAGGCGACCCGAATACCCATCTCCTGGAGCGCGCCGACGATTGCGTTGCGCGTCTCCTCTCCGCGATCGTTAGCGGAGAAGTCGAAGTACGAGCCGACGTCGCCCGTTTCAATTGCGCCGTCGCTGCCGTGATCGAAGAGGTAGAATTCCATCTCGAGCCCCACGCTCGTCTGAGCGAGTTCGGGAGAGACTTCGATGGCGCGGCGGAGCGTCGTGCGCGGGCAGCCCTCGAACGGCGCCCCATCCGGCATCGCGATGTCGCAGATCAATCGCGCCTCCGGCCCTTCCGTCGCCGACCATGGATAGAGCGCAAACGTCTGCAGGTCTGGGCGGAGCACCATGTCTAGCTCCTCGCCGCGGACGAATCCATCGATCGAGCCGCCATCGAACGTGACATGGCCGTCGAGCGCGGCCTCGAGTTCGCTGGATGGAATGGAGACGTTCTTGCTTACGCCGAGGATATCCGCAAAGACCAGACGTACGAATCGGACGCCGCGCTCTCGGGCGAGCTTGAGAACGTCGCGCTTCGTGGTAGCGCGGGTTTCAGGAGTGGAGTGCATCGATCGCGATCGCAAGTCGGAGGGTGAGCTGGTCGTGTTCGGCGTTCAGATCGCACCGGCAAATGTCGGCGATCTGCCGCAGGCGATAGAAGACCGTATGGCGGTGCACGTTGAGTTCCGCCGCCGCGGTCTTGACGTTCTGCCCGCGCGCGAAGTAGAGGCGCAGCGTTCGCTCGAGTTCGGTTTGGTGCTTCTCGTCGTACTCGCGCAGCGATCCGAGCACCGCCCGCGAGAATTCCCGCAGCTCTTCGATGCTTGCGCCGCCGTAGAGCAACGCGTACGCACCCAAATCGCCGTAAATGCTCACGCGGCCGGTGCCGAAGATGCGCCGCCCGATCGCCAGCGCGGCGCGGGCGCGGCGCATGATGCGCGGCGCGTCGGCCGGTGGAGCGGCGCCCGCGACACCACCGCTGAGCCGCATTCCGGCGCAGCGTCGCGCGACCGTCTTCGGGAGCAGCGTGGCGGCGGTACGCGCCTTGCTGGCATCGACCTCGCGCGCCACGGGAACGAGCAAATCGAGTCCGCCGTCGCGCTCGATGAACCCCAGCTCGTCGTCATTCGAGGTAAAGACGTCGCGGGCCATTCGCCGGAGTTCCCCGACGCCGTTGGTCGGCGAAGGGGCGGTGTCGAGCTCCAATGCTACGGCGAGGTACGCCGGCGCCAACCGCACGGCTGCCGCGGTGGCGTCTTCGCGCACGCTTGCGTCGTCGAGGTGATCGCTATTCGCGAGCCGTTCCCAGAAGCCGCTGCGCTTCGCCCACCCGTTACCGGAACGCTCGGCAACGGCGGAGGCGACGAGACGCAGCGTGCGTTCGTCGAGCCCTTCGACGAACGCGGCCACCTCCTCGGGAGTCATCGCACGTTTTTCGGTGAACGAGGCCAACAGTCTTTGACGTGGAGTTTGTTGCCATGCGCGAGGTCTTAGCCTCGCTCTACACCGAGACCCCAACCGCAACGCTGCTGTGCCAGCGCGACGGGCGAATACTGCGGGCGAACGGCGCCGCGGAGGCTCTCTTCGGCTGTGCTCCGGGG
>JAKAPO010000159.1 GCA_021807065.1 bacterium | reverse complement strand
CCTTGACCTGTGCGAGCGAAGCGCGCCAGCGCTGAGCGACGTCGAGGGAAGCGCCGCTAAGGCGCTGCACGTTTGATGGCCAAAACTTTGCAGTGGGGTGGACGCTTCACGGAAGAACCCGACGCCGCACTCGTTGCCTTCGGATCATCCCTCGACGACGACCTCGTGCTTGCGTCCTTCGATGTACGCACCTCGCAAGCGCATGTCTCTGCGCTCGCCACGGGAAAAATCATCGACGCCACCACGGAGCGTGCGCTGCGCAAGGCACTCGCACAGGTCAAGGACGAGATCGACGCCGGTGACTTCGCCGCCTTCGCAAGAGCAGGCGTGGAGGATATCCACGGCGCGATTGACGCGCGGGTGCGCGAGCTCTGCCCAAACGGCGAAGGCGAGTGGCTCCACGCCGGGCGCAGTCGCAACGACCAGGTCGCGACGACGCTGCTGCTCTATGGACGAGCACGCGCGGAGGAGGGGCAGGCGGCCGCGCTCGAAGTCGTGCGCGAGCTCACCGAGCGTGCGAAGGAGGAGCTTGGCGCCGGAACGTTGCTCTGCGCGACGACGCATTGGCAGCCTGCGCAACCCGCGCTGCTCGCGTTTTGGCTCATCGCCGCGGCCGAAGGATTTGCGCGCGCGGCGAAACGTTTCTCGGTAGCGCGCGATGCAACGCGTGAATCGTGCCCATTGGGTTCGGGCGCGGTCGCGGGATCAACGCTGCCGCTCGACCGCGAGACGCCGGCGCGCGAACTGGGCTTCGCTGCCCCATCCCGTAATGCGATGGATGCGATCGGTAACCGCGACGCGATCCTCGATGTCGCGCATGCGTTCGTACGTGCAGCAATAGATGCCTCGCGCATCGCGGCTGAGCTCGTCATCTGGTGTACGCCCGCCTTCGGCTACGCGAACCTCGGCGACGCAGCATCGACCGGCTCGAGCCTCATGCCGCAGAAACGCAACCCCGATCCGTTCGAACTCGTGCGCGCCACCGCCGCAGAACTCACCGGCACCTATGCAGGCGCGCTCGCGACGCTCTGCGGCCTCCCACTGTCGTACCACCGCGATCTCCAACAGACGAAGAGGCTGGCGATCGCAACGATCGAGCACGGCCACGCAACGCTTCGCGCGTTCGCGCGCGCTCTTGCCGGCGTGCAGTTCGACCGCGATCGCATGAACGCGCTCGCTGCCGACGGCTACGCTGTCGCAACCGATATTGCCGACGCATTGATTCTCTCCGGCATCTCCGCACGCCGCGCCCACGAGATGGTGGGACGTGCGGTCGCGAGAGCGGAGCGCGAGCACCGCCCGCTCTGCGAAGAGGATCTTCACGAACTGGCAAGCGAAGCCGGGGTACGCACGCTTGACGCGCCACTCGACGCGCGGTCCTCTGTGAACGCAAAGTGCACCATCGGCTCAACGAGCCCCACGGAAGTGAGGAAATCCCTTTCGTCTCTTGCCATCGAGCGGAGCCACCTTTCATCTCTTTCCATCGAGCGAAACCCCGGTTTGTCATCCCGAGCGAGTGCGCGCAAAAGCGCGCACGACGTCGAGGGAAGCGCCTCGAGGCATATGCGAGAGTGAAAGTCCACATTTGGGGCGCGAGTGGCTATGCCGCTGCCGAGGCAATACGCTTGCTTGAAAGACATCCGGCGCAACTCGGCGTGCTAGAAAGCCGCAGCCACGCTGGCGAACGCGTTGGCGACCACTTTCCGCTGCTGCGCAGATCGCCGCTGCAATTCGATAAGGAAAGCGTCATTGAAAACGCACGCGCGGGCGACGTCGTCGTCTCAGCCGGCGGCCACGGTGAGGCGAAGGAACTCATCAATGCGCTGCTCGACGCGAAGGTTCGCGTCATCGATCTCTCCTCCGACTTCAGACTCGACGATCGCGCCGTCTACGGATTGACGGAATGGAATCGCGCCGCGCTCGCATCGGCGAATCTCGTCGCCAATCCGGGATGCTACGCGACGGCCGCGCTCCTGGCGATGCTGCCGCTCGCGCGTTTTGGTCCGCCGCTGCAATGGATCGTCGACGCGAAGAGCGGCATCACCGGCGCCGGCCGCAATCCCAGCGTGGGCGCGCTCTACGCGGAAGTGACGGAAGAGATTCGTCCCTACGGCTTGGAAGGACACCGCCATGAACCGGAGATGCAACGCGCGCTCGACGTGCATGGCCTCTCCGCGCCATTGCTCTTCACGCCGCACGTCGTGCCGCTATCGCGAGGGTTGCTCGCCGACGTCTACGCGCTCTACGAAAAACCGCCGTCCGAGGCGCACGTGCGCGCCGCCTTCGAGGAAGCCTACGCTTGCAGCCCCTTCATACGTCTGCTCGAGACGACGAAGGCACCAAGCACGGCGGCCATCGCCCGAACGAACGACGTGGAGATACACGCCGGTATGAAAGGTAACGCGATTCGCGTGCTCTGCGCGGTCGACAATCTCGGCAAAGGCGCCGCGGGCCAGGCGGTGCAGAATCTCAACGTGATGCTGGGTTATTCCGAAGAGACAGGACTCCATGAGCGCGCGATCGTCGCCTAGCCGTCATCCCGAGCGAGGCCGAACGCATAAGCGCCTGGGCGACGTTGAGGGAGGCGCCACCAACGGTGCGCCTCGCCTCCTCGCCGTGCGCGGTGGACTCGGCTGCGTGCCGGGCGTCCGCCTCTCCGGCGTGCACGCGGGCATCAAACCGCGCAAACGCGATCTCGCGCTCGTCGCATTCGACGCGCCGCAAGTCTGCGCGTCGGTGATCACTACAAACGAAATCAAGGCCGCGCCGCTCCTGGTGAGTGCGGAACATTTGGAAGCATCCGGCTCTACGATGCGCGCCCTCGTCTGCAACTCGGGTTGCGCCAACGCGGCGACCGGCGATCGTGGCATGCGCGATGCCCGCGCGACGGCGCGCCAAACGGCAGCGCTGTTGAAAATCTCTGCGAGACAAGTCGTCGTTGCCTCGACCGGCGTCATCGGCGTGCTGCTGCCGATGGATCGGCTGCAAAAAGGCCTCGAGCGTGCTGTCGGGCAGCTCGATAGCGGCGGAAAATCGGCCCATGACGCCGCCGAGGCGATCATGACGACCGACCGCGTGCCGAAGATGGCCGCCTACGCGTTCTATCGCGGCAAGACGAAGTGCGTCGTCGGCGGCATTGCAAAGGGATCGGGGATGATCGCTCCGTCGATGGCGACCATGCTCGCGTTCATCGCAACGGACCTACCGCTCTCGCGCGTTGCGTTGCAGAACGCCCTCGCTCCCGCCGTCGACGAGAGCTTCAACATGATCTCGGTCGATGGCGACATGTCGACCAACGACGCCGTCTACGCGTTCGCGCCGGCCGGCGAGAACGAAGCTCCTCCCGAGTTCGTCGAGGCGTTGCGACGCGTTTGCCTCGACCTCGCGCACGCCATGGTAGCCGATGGCGAAGGCGCAACGAAGACGCTGACCGTACGCGTAACCGGGGCCCGCGACGTCGCTCAAGCGCGCACCGTTGCGCGCGCGATCACCAACAGCAACCTCGTCAAGACCGCGCTCTACGGTGAAGATCCCAACTGGGGACGCATTCTCTCGGCCGCAGGAGCCGCGCGCGCCGGCATCGATCCGCAGAAGTGGTCGCTGCTTCTTGGTGGCAAGATGTGGGTCGAGACCGGCGGCGTCGAGACGCTATCGGAGGCCGAAGCGCACAGAGAGTTGGAAGAGACGAATGTCGACGTCGAGCTGTGCCTAGGAATCGGCAGTGCCGAAGCGACCGGCTGGTGCTGCGACCTCTCCCGCGACTACGTGAGAATCAATGCAAGCTATAGAACGTAGCCCCGTACGCGCGAAAAGATTGCCCGCGCTCCGCGCGGCCCTCCATTTGGTCGACGGAAACGCCAGCATTTGTCATCCCGACACTGTCGACGCAAGCGCCGTCGCTTGTCATCCCGAGCGAGCGCACGCGAGAGCGTGCGCGACGTCGAGGGAGGCGCATGAAGACGCTGCCTGACGCCCTCCTTCCCGTCTACGACCGTGCGCCGATCACCATCGTCTCTGGCCATGGCTGCGAACTCGTCGACGAGGATGGCAAGCGCTACCTCGACTGCATCGCCGGAATTGCGGTCTGCGCCCTCGGCCACACGCACCCCGCAATTGCGGAAGCGGTAGAAGATCAAGCACGCCGCCTCGTTCACGCAAGCAACCTCTACTCCCACGAACCCGCGGGAATCCTGGCGCGCGAACTCGCGCGGCGTTCGGGAATGTCGAGGGTCTTTTTCTGCAACTCGGGAGCGGAGGCAATTGAAGCGGCAATCAAACTCGCGCGCAAGGCAGCATTTCGCCGCAGCGAGTTGCGCCGCACCACGATCCTCGCGTGCACCGGCTCATTCCACGGAAGAACGCTGGGAGCGCTCGCCGCTACCGACAATCCGAGATACCGCGAAGGCTTCGCCCCGCTGCCACCCGGCTTCGCGTTCGTGCGCTTCAACGATGTCGCCGATCTGGAAAGGAAACTCGACGAGCGCGTGGCGGCAGTGTTGATAGAGCCGGTGCAGGGCGAGAGCGGCGTCCACCCGGCTGATTCAGGGTTCCTGCGCGAAGCGCGGCGGCTCTGCGACGAACGCGGCGCGCTCCTGATCTTCGACGAAATCCAATGCGGTATGGGCCGGCTCGGCCCGCTGTTCGCCTTCGAGTATTTTGGCGTTCGGCCGGACGTCGTCACGATGGCGAAGGCGCTCGCCAACGGTTTGCCGATCGGTGCGATGCTCGTCGGTGAACGTGCTGCGGATGCATTCCATTACGGCGATCATGGCTCCACTTTTGGCGGCTCGCCGGTCCCGGCAGCCGCGGCCCTCGCGCACCTGCGCGTACGAGACGAAACCAACCTCGAGGAGAACGTGCGCGCTCGCTCCGCGCAACTGTGCACCGCGCTGCACGGTCTCGCAGCAGAATATGCAACCGTCTTCGGTGCGCCGCGTGGCCTTGGACTACTGCTCGGCGTTCCCGTGAAGGAACCGCACAAGGCGAAGGCGGTTCAAGCCGCCGCGCGCGGGCGCGGACTCCTCATCGGCACCGCCGGCGGCAACACGCTGCGCTTTGCTCCACCGTTGATCATCAGCGAAGATGAGGTCAGCCGCGCGATCGAGATAATCGCCGCCTCGCTCCCGAACATCGCGTAAGCCCTGTCATCCCGAGCGAACGAAGCGCGTCAGCGCTGAGCACAGTCTGTCCTGAGCGCGCTGCGTAGCTGCGCAGTCGAAGGTCGAGGAAAGTCACCGGACACGCACCCGATGAGAGGATTGGTCGCGCTTCGTCTTTATGGATTCTTGATGGTTGCGGGCACCGGATGGGGAGTTAAGTCAGGCTAGTTCGGGTAAATAGCAACAAAGGCAAATGCCATGCGGGTGAGCCCTCAATGGAGTGTTCGCGTGAAGAAACAGATGAGGATTCTCTCGGTCATTACGGTCGCGATGCTGCTTGCTTCCTGTACGGGTGGTGGGGGCGGATACGGTGGTTCGATGTCACCGGGGAGCGGCAGCGCGATGATGTCCTTCAACCTTATGGATGGACCCTTCCGGACGTCGGGCGGAACCGTGCGCGCGGTCAACGTCACGATTAAGAGCGTACAGTTGATTGGTACCGGCGGTCCGCAAACGATCGTAAGTTTCAGCCCATCGGAATCCGTGAACTTGCTCAACTACGAGACGACGCCTCTCTCGCTCGGCAGCGCCGCGTTGCCGGCAGGACATTATCAGCAGGTACGCCTCGTGCTCGACACGTCGCAGTCGTCGAATACGACGGTCGTCATCAACGGGACGACGTATCCGCTGACGATCCCTAGTGCGACCGGGCCCTACGGTTTCGGCAATAACGACGCTCTGGACAACACGACCGGCCCCGGTACCTCGGGCATCAAAGTCAACATCAACCTGACTGCACAGGGTGGCTACACGTATGCGTTCGTCCTCGATTTCAATGCCGCGGAGTCGATCATCGATTCAGGCGGAAGGTGGCAGATGAAGCCGGTGCTCGTCGCAGCGCCGCAGGCCACTTCGGGCGCGATTGCGGGGATGGTAAAAGACAATGCTGGTAGTGCAGTGAGCGGTGCGGAAGTCCTGGCACAGCAGAACGGAACGACCATCAAC
>JAKAPO010000158.1 GCA_021807065.1 bacterium | reverse complement strand
TGCGCGTTTGATCGCGATCTTGGTCATCCTAGGTTCACCTCCTCATCATGCACGTCGGACATCGGTGCGACGCGGACGATATCTACGACCCACGTTTGCGGACCCGACTCGAGGTAGTCAAACCGGGAGCGGTTCGGGGGGTCGTGATCCAGTTCGAAACGCAACGGCCGGGGGTCGTGGTCGTTGGTGATGCGCAAAGCTTCACCAGGGGAGAGCGCTTCGAGCATATCGTGAATCGTCACGTGTTTCTTGGGTGGCGGCAGTACCCGGACATCGAGTTCTAGCATGGCGAGAGCGTACGGCATCTCGCCTGAAGCGGCGATAACCTAGGTCACGACGCCATGCCGCGCTGATACTGTTCCTCAATCGATTTTTGGATGGAGCTTGCAAAACGTTCGATGGTGCGTCGTGCGATGTGTCTCCCGACCAACGGAATCGACAATCACTCCGATCCACCCACGTGGAGGAGTGTAGGATCCAAATCTTCGTCATTGGCGAACGCTCGCCCCAGTGAGTTCGAGATTTCGTAGCGGCACGCTATCGTCGCCGAGAAGTTCGATCGCAAGACTCTTCTGCCCGATGAGCCGCTTGATTGCGCTTGCGTCGCGCGAGCGATTGACGAGGCATGCTGCCTCGAGCCTCTCCGAGTCGAGATAGAAGGCGGTGAACGAGCCTTCATCAGGGCGTCCTCGCAGGACCACTCGCTCCCATTCGATCGCGACGCCATAGTACTGAAGATCGAGATCGTACTGATACGACCAGAAGAACGGGATCGGATCGTACGGATCGAGTTTCCCGCACATCGCTCGTCCGGCGGCTGTGCCCTGCAACTCCGCGTTTTCGAAATGCTCGAGACGTATGCTTCGACCGAGGCGTGGCCGTCGCGAGCGCGCAACATCGCCGGCGGCAAAGACATCGTCGACTTCCGTCCTGCAGAACTCGTCGGTCTCGACTCCGTCGCCCGTTTTGAGCTCGGACGGCAGAATGGAAACGTTCGGGGTGACACCGATTCCGACCACGGCTAGGTCGCAGGCGACCGTCGTTCCGTCGGAGAGAAGCGCCTCCTCGAGCCGGGAGGCGCCGCGAAACTCCGTAACGACGACACCGCTCTTGACGGTAACGCCGCGATCGCGATGATACCGTGCGTAGATTTCTCCCACCTCCGGGCCGAGTGCGCGCTCCATCGGCAGGATCTGATCGAGCAGCACCACGTTACAGCCGACTGCCCGTGCCGACGCCGCGATTTCACATCCGATAAAGCCAGCACCGACAGCGAGGACGCGCGGCCGGGAATTGAGTGCCCAGCGCAATACGCTCGCATCGTGCAGCGTACGCAGGTAGTGGACTCCCGGCAGGTCCGATCCCGCAACCGGCAGCCGGCGCGGCGAGGCTCCGGTAGCGAGCAGTAGCTTATCGTAGGTGTAAAGCTCCTTCCCCGCCTCGAGAGTTCGTCTCTGCACGTCGACGTGGGCGACGCGCGTTCGCATGTGAACTTCGATCCGATGTTCAGCGTAGAACGCTGGTGCCCGCAGCGGAACGCGATCGCTCTCAACCTCACCGCGCAAGAATTCCTTCGAAAGCGGCGGCCGCTCGTACGGCAGCTCGGGCTCGTCTCCAAAGAGGAGCACGCGTCCGTCGAAACCTTCCGCTCTGATCGCCTCGGCGGCACTCAGACCGGCAAGGCCGGCTCCGACAATCGCGCACGTCGCAGTTTTCACGGCTCGCGATGAGCTGTGGCGTCACCCTCCGTCGACTTGAAACCCACACGCTTATGCGAATTGTCGCAAAAGGGCTTGTTTTGCGAGTGCCCGCATCGGCACAGGTAGATCGCGCCCGACCCATCTGCTTCGCCCTCTTGCGAGATCACGTGCCCGCTCGGCCAGCGAAGCTCCACCCGACCAGCAATCATGTAAGGACCGTCCGCAGTTGCAGTGACGTGAACCGTATCAGCCATAACGTTCATCCTCCTCGTCGTATTTCGGTATAACATTAACTCGTACAAAAGAAACGGTCAACCGAAAGATTGCACAATGCCTGGCAAAGCATCGAATCAAGGAGCCGAAGGTCCAGACCAGTATTCCCGACAACAATGAGATGGGGGTTCGATCATGGTTACCGCAAGGTTTACCGTTGAAGCGGATACCGGCCACTGACCCAGGGCGACGGGGAATTGACGAAGCCTCCTCGTTTACGGCCCTGCGACGCTATTGCACTCCGAAAGGTCTCAGATGATCCGAATCTCGATTGAGAGAGCGAACGGTTACGAGTTTCGTATCCGCGTGAGAGACACCGACGTTGCAAGTTTCACCTCTGACGAGGCTCCGCCGCTCGGCAAGGGCCGCAGTCCGTCTCCGGAGGCACTGCTCGGCGCTGCCGTTGGCTCATGCCTCTCCGCGAGCCTACTCTTTTGTCTGAAGAAAGCTCGTGTTGACGTCGACAGCTTCGGCGCGGAGGTCGGCATCGAACACATGCGCAACGAGCGCGGCCGACTGCGCATTGGATCGATACAGGTGGCACTGAGCGCGCATGTTCCCCCGGAGCAGCGGCAGAGGTACGATCGCTGCCGTGAACTCTTCGAGGACTTCTGCACCGTCACCGAAAGCGTACGCAGCGGAATTCCGGTCGAGGTTACGGCCGAGCTGAACGGGTAACCTGGGTCATCGTTCCGCACGCTAAAGCCGGTATGATGGAGTACTAGATATGGTTACAACCCAGCGCTTGGACTATCATTCCGCCTTTCCCGATCTCATACGCCCGATGCGCGACCTCGAAGAAACCGTTCGTAAGAGTGGGCTCGAGCGTCCGCTGCTGGAGCTGGTGCGCATGCGGGTGAGTCAGATCAATCGCTGTGCCTACTGCATCGATATGCACAGCAAGGATGCCCGAGCTGCGAACGAGAGCGAGCAGCGTCTCTATGCACTGTCGGCTTGGCGCGAAGCACCGTTCTTTACCCATCGCGAGCGAGCCGCCCTCGAGTGGGCGGAGACGCTCACACGCATAGCGGAGGAGCAGGTAACGGACGAGCTATATTCGCGCGTACGTCAGGAGTTTTCCGAAGAGGAGCTCATCGCACTGACGCTGGCAATCGTCGCCATCAACGGATGGAACAGATTTGCGATCGCATTTCGCTCCGTTCCCGGATCGTACCGATCCCGCGACGACCAAGAGAGCTTCACTCGATGATCCGACAAAAGCCGGCCGATTCGGATTCTTCGGCATGGCGTCGCTCCACGACACCACCTGTCCGGTAGGGTCATGGTGACCCGAATCATTGCCGGCCGGGAACCTGGATGCTAGGCTCACTTCGGAGTACCTCCTATGGCCTACGTGATCACCGAACCCTGTATCGGCGTCAAAGATAAAGCGTGCGTCGACGTTTGTCCGGTTGACTGCATTCATGCAAACGAGGAAGATCCTCAGCTCTACATCGATCCGCAGGTGTGCATCGACTGTGGCGCGTGTGTTGCCGTCTGTCCCGTCGAAGCTATCTATGCCGAGCCAGACGTGCCGGAAAAGTGGCAGGAATATATCGGTATCAATGCACGCTACTTCCAGGAGCAGCAAGACGCCCTGAAACGATCCGCATAACGCGACCGGAGGTTAAACCGTGCCCGGATTGCTCGTACTGAAAATCTTTCTAGGCGTCGCCATAGTAGCGATTGCAGCAATGGTCGCCATGGCGCTCTACGGTGCGTCGAGCCCAGTACCGCAGGAAGTTGTCTTCTCCAAAGGCTACGCCGTGCGGCGCTACTGGCTCGTAGCGGTCCTCGTCGGCGCTGCCGCGGTCTTCGCGATTTCCGTGCCGCATTTTCCGTACCCGAGCGCGGCGACGACTGGACGCCATTACACGATCATCGCGCGACAGTATTTCTTTGCGCTGCCGGCGGTCATTCCGGTAAATACTCCCGTCGTTTTCGACGTGACGTCGGCCGACGTGAATCACGGTTTTGGCATCTACAATCCGCGCGGGCGCCTCATCGGGCAGGTACAGGCGATGCCGGATTACGTGAACCATCTCCCGTTCGACTTCCACGTCCCGGGCCGCTATACGGTTCGCTGCCTCGAATACTGCGGTATCGGACATGCGGCGATGCAAGGGAGTTTCTTCGTCCGATGAGCGTACCGATGAACGTTCGCGCCGCACGCGCTATTATGTGGACCTATCTTGCCACGGGGCTCACCATCTTCCTCCTCATGTTGCTGCTGGGAATCGCGATGCGTGCGGAACAGGCAGGATGGATCACGCTGGCGCCCGGGTCGTTCTACTCGATGCTGAGCTTGCACGGGATCGGTATGATCGTGGCAATGGCGATCGCAGGGCTTGGAACGCTCTGGTACTTCGTAAACCGTGAAATCCAACTGGATGCCCGCATCGCGTACACCGCCTACGGCTTTTTCGTCGCCGGCGTCGTCTGCGTCATCGTTGCCGTCTTTCCGGGACACTACGGCGCTCTCTGGACGATGCTCTATCCGTTGCCGTTCATCGGGACATATTGGCCGAGTTGGGCAACCGGGGTATGGCTGATCGGCAACGCGCTTGCTATCGCGGGCTTCGTCATCCTTTGCGCACAGATGCTCGCGGCATTGCTCGCGAGGTACGGCGGCTTTCGCGGCGTGCTCGCTATCGATTACGTCTTCCAGCACCGGCGCTTCTCCGAAGAAGGAAAAGAACCGCCGCCACCACAGATGTTCGCGGCAGCGATCACCGCGATCGATGGACTCATCTCGAGCGCCCTTGGAATGTTGTACGGCATAGCAATGATCGTCCACTGGATAGATCCATCGGTCCCACTCAATCCGCTCTGGGCGAAGAACCTCATCTATCAATTCGGTCACACCTTCGCAAATTTGACGATCTACATCGCAGTAGCGGGAGTCTACGTTGGCCTTGCGCATTGCACGAAGCGAAAATATCATACGTCGGTACCGCTCGTCGTCGCTTGGTGGGGAACGCTGCTGTTTGTGATTCTTGCCTACTTTCATCACCTTTACATGGATTTCGTGCAAAACGAGGCTCTTCAGTACATCGGCGAGATCGCTTCGTATCTGGCGGCCATTCCGGTGGTCGTTGTCACCATCTTTTCCGGTGTCATGCTGGTGCATCGCTCCGGCTTGCGCTGGGGGTTAGGCGCGCTCTTCCTCTACGCCGGGATGATCGGCTGGGTCGTCGGCGGGATCGCTGCCGTGCTCGACGCAACGATTCCGATTAACTTCGATCTCCACAACACGTTATGGGTTCCCGGGCACTTCCATACATATCTGCTCGAAGGCGTGCTGCTCTTCATTCTCGGTTGGATGTTCGTGCAGCTCGAGCAACGCAGCGGAACGTTATCGTCGCTTCTCACGCGATGGCTTGTCGGTATCGGGATCTTCGGCGGCGGCGCACTGTTCGTGCTCGGCTTTTACATCGCCGGGGCTGCCGGTGTACCGCGGCGATACGCGATCGAGCCCGCGCCCGGACCGCAGATGGCAAGCATAGCGACGATCGGCGCGATCATCGTTCTCGCAGGTTTCCTCGCAATGGTATTCGAGGCGCTGCGTATGGCGCGGTTACCCGCAACCGAAGCGAACGCATGAACGGCCGGTTGCTCCTTGCATCGCTCGTGCTGCTGGCTACGGTGCTCTTCGCGCTCGCGCCGCTCTACCGGCATGGCGACGTGCCCATTGCCATCCATCACCTGTTGCACGCGTTGATCCTCTTCGGCGCCGCGCTGGCGGCGCTGCTCTTCACTTGGCCCGGTGCACCGCGGGCGCCCGGGCGGGTCCCTTGGCTTCTGATTACGCTGCTTTCGCCGCTTGCGGCGATGCTGCTCATGTGGCCTTCGGAGTACTCCGTCTTCGAGCGCGAGCCGGCGCTGCACGCGTTGCAGCATCTCGGCCTCGTGCTCTTCGGCTTTCTCACCGCCTACGCGGGACAGCGCTTCGCCGCAGGAATCGGCATCGCGATGTCGGCGACGATGCTGCTCATGGGTCTTCTCGCAGCCGGCGGCTTCGGCGTCAGCCCGCCCCTTCAGGTTCACTAGAGCACATCTCATAAATAGTTTCTGAGAAGTATGATGATGCACCCCAGGTGTACGAGACCAAGAAAATTCACCGCGTGAAACTCATAGCGCGTCGTAATGCGGCGGAATCC
>JAKAPO010000157.1 GCA_021807065.1 bacterium | reverse complement strand
CTTTCAGCGATGGGCGTACCGTGGCGACAGGTGCGGCGATCGGATATCCGACGTGTGCGTCGTAACTTCCTAAAACGGAGAGCGACCTACAGGTGCCTCGCAGTTCAAGAAGCGCTGCCGCAACGTGCTCGTCGCCGACATCCCCGTCGAAATCGACATAGAAGATCCGCTCGGCACCGTGACCGAGATACGGCTTCGACTCGAGCTTGTCGCCGTTCACGCCGTGTTGCGCAAGAATCGAGAGGCAGCGTGCCAGGGATCCCGTGCGTTCCTCGACGCCAAAGATGATCGAAGTCTTGCGGGGCGCTCTACCGCCGCTCTCGGTGCCGTTGCGGTGTTTCGCGTGTTTCGGACGAACGATGAGAAAACGCGTGTACGTTCCCGGATGATCCGCGCAGTGTGCTGCGAGCTCGATCAAGTCGTAGATCGCTGCCGCCGAAGAGGGCGCAAGCGCTGCAACCTGAGGGCTGCCGCCGCGTGCGACTTCGCGTGCGGCGACGCCGGTGTCTTCGCAAGGTATCGCGCGGGCGTGCTCCAAGCCGCTGAGGAATTTGCCGCATTCGGCGATGACCAGCGGATGCCCCAGAACTTCGCGGACGTCTCGCAACGTCGCGCCTGGCACGCCAAGCAGCCGGTGATCGGTGCGCCAGAGGACCTCCGCCACCGGTGCCAGCTCGAACTCATCGATCAAATCGTACGCTTCGCGCACCGTCCCGCCGATTGCGTTCTCGATTGGAATGACGCCGATATGCGCGCGCAGACTCGACAGTGCCGCCACGAGTTCGCGGTACGTCGGCAAGCCCAGGGTATTAGCTCGCAAACGGTGCTCGCGCAGGTAATGCTCGAGCACCAACTGCGAATACGCCCCGTCGACGCCTTGATACGCCGCGATTGTCGTCGTCACGCGTGAGTTTTCGAGGCAGGTGGCACCCGAGCCCTCCGGATATACCTGCCGCGTGGCGGCAAGCGGAACGCGGTACGAAGAGCAACGGCTGGCCGTGCTCGACGGTCTGCGCGGTATCGCCATCCTGTTGGTCCTGTGGTACCACGTATGGGAGATTTCGTGGCTGCCTGCGCCGCTGCAAGCGTTGCAGTTTCTACCGGAAACCGGCTTCATCGGCGTTCATCTCTTCTTCTTCCTGAGCGGATTCGTGATCTCGTATCCGTTCGTTCGCGCAAAGATTCGCGCGACGACGCCTCCGTCGTGGCGTCATTTCGCGTGGCGTCGCTTCATCAAGATCGTCCCGTCGTACGTTCTCTCTATCGCCGTCGCGTATGCGATCGGCTACCCGCGCGCGCAAGGGCCGGCGATTCCGGTTTGGCAGGCGCTAGTCGCACATCTCCTTTTCGTGCACACCTGGTTCCCCACAATATATGGGAGCATCAACGGCGTGCTCTGGACGCTTGCCGTCGAGGTGGAATTTTACCTGATTTTTCCACTCCTGTGGTGGTGTTTCCAACGTGCGCCGTGGCTAACGGCGACCGCGATGATCGCACTGTCGCTCGCGTGGCGGAGCGCGATGGCATCGTGTTGTTATACCACGCTGTTCACGACGTACTCCGAAAACCTCCCCGGCTACCTCGGCATATTTGCCTGCGGCATGATCGCGGCGTGGATCTACTGCCGGCTCGGCGAAGCATACGCTGCGAGGAGGTACGGCGGCTTCGCACCTATCCTGGCGCTCGCCGGGGGTGTTTTCCTCATCGTGCTGTTGCAAGCTCTCTACGCGAACCGGTTCGCAGATCAGTGGTCTCTCGTATGGCAGATCCACACGCGCGAGCTTTTCGGCGTAGCGTTCGCGGCGGTGGCACTCGGCGCGCTCTGGAGCCCGACAATCCTGCAACGGCTTCTTGCCAATTCGCTACTGACATTTTTTGGAGTTATCTCGTACAATCTGTACCTCTATCACCAAATGCTCGCGCGCGAGATGCTCTGGCACAAATTTCCGACGTATTCTCTCAGGCCGCACGGCGACCCGGCATGGCAGCTCCGCTACACGCTGCTCGCATTCGCGCTGACGATCGCGCAGGCGGCGCTCGTGACCTATCTCTTCGAACGTCCTCTCCTGCGATTGGCAGATCCGCCACGCTTCGGGGTACTCATTCGATCGTGGGGCAGCGCGGGCAATCGTTGATCGAAAGCATCATGGCGGCGGCGATCGCGAGTGTCGCCGCCGGTGCAGTCCTCGCAAGCGCGATCGTCGCCACCGCGCACTTCGGACCCGATCCCGTGCAGAGTTCCTTCGCGACCGCGGCCGGTCGCGAGTTGGACGTCGCACAAGACCTGGAAAAATATCAAGGCGTCGCGCTGCAATCCAGAACGCTCAGGACGACGCTTCCTCTCCCGGACGGATCGCCTCTTCCCGCAACGCTCACACTAACCGTTACCAACGTTCCAGGCGGCGGACGGCAGCTGACCATTAACACCACGACGATGTGGCACGGGGTGCAGCACGCGCGCTCGCTTTCGACCACGCTACTCGCGCCGGCGCCGCTGCCTGGATCGTCGCTCACGCTAAGTGGCCTCGCACCGCCACCGACTGGCGCTCCATAACGGGGCTTGCGTGCTCTTACGGATACTCTTCCTCTGCATTGCAATCGCCGTACTCGGCGAAACGCTGCTGCAAGCATCGGTCTCCCTCGCGCTCGCGGCTTTCCACCGGCAAGGCATCGCTGCGGCGAACGCCGAGTTCACCGATGCCGTCTCCGTGGCGCTGGAGGCGATCGCCTCGGCGATTGCGGCGGGCGGATCGCCGCCTGCGATGCTTCCTTCAGTGGCGCCCACCTGCGCGGCCGTGTCGGACGACGGTTGCGCGCTCGCGGCCGCGGCGACGATCGCGCTCGCAAATCCTTCGCCGGTGCCATGTGCCTCGAGCGGATGCGGGATCTATCTCCACGGCAACGACAGCGTCGCCGAAGGTCGCATGGGTATAGTGGTGGACGCGACTGCCTTTAGTTCGATGGGCGGCGTCGTTACGACGCGCAGTGGGACGGTAGTCTTCAGAACGCTGCGTGTCGCGCCGTACGCAATCCCTGATGGAGTCCTCGACGCGACACTCGACGAGCCTGCCGGCGCTGCGGGCGACTCGGGAGGTAGCATTCCAACGAGCACGAGTTCGGGCACGTTGATCGACGTCGTCTATCACAATGCGCAGAGCGGCGCAACGCTGCCCGCCAACGTCTGGGCTGGCCTGCCCGCGTCAGCGCCGCTCGATCGAAACTGGACTTCCTAGATCGCAGACTTGAAAATCGATTCGGTAATTCCAGCAATTACCGGGATGCGAACTTCCTTTCCCTGGAAACCGAAGATGAACGTCCAGAGCCACGCTGCGAGTGCAGCGATGTCTATGACCGTTCCTACCAACTCGTAGAGATCCCAAAGCCCCGGCGCATCCCACAAAATCGCGCTCGACAGGAGCCCAAGAACCACCGACACGGCAACGAACGCTCCCCACAGCACGATCGACTGCGCCGCGGCCCAGCGCACGAACTTGTTCGCTCCGCCGCCGACGAGCATAACGATTCCGCCGACGAGCGGGATCAGGTACGCGAGCCCCGCGGCAACGTTGGGCTCCAAATCGAACGGACCCTTCGCATCTCCCTTCGGAGGCTGCTCAACCACGTTCCCTATCTCACAGTGCGGACTTGAAGATGCTCTCCGTCAAGCCGTCGATGACGGGTACCCGTACTTCCTTTCCTTGGAAGCCCGAGATGAACGTCCACAGCCAGACAACGAGCGCGAGGACGCCCCAAAGCATCGATAGCGGGAACGACAGCAACCACAAGTGGAGCATGGGAAGAATGAACCAGAACACCGCAACGTTGACAATCCACCACGCGACCCACAACGTAATCGATTGTGCGGCTGCAAATTTCACGGCCTTGTTCGTGCCGCCGCCGACGAGCATGATGAGTCCGCCCAACCACGTGAGCAGGTAGGCAAGCCCCATCGCGACGTTCGGCTCCAGACCGAAAGGCGTATTTTTCGTAGGCTGATCTGCCATAGTGCCTCTCCTTGACCCCGAGTGCGAAAACTTGGCACGACGGTTCGCCGAAGACTCCGTTCTCGCCTTGGCTTCCGAGGAAAACCTGCGAGAATGCCAAAGGCGATCGCGCACGTGACTAGAGCGCGCTATCTGCTCCTGCTGTTGCCGTTCGTCGCCTACCTTTATCCGGGTTGGTACGATCGCATCGAGCCGCACCTCTTCGGCTTTCCTTTCTTCTATTGGTGGCAGTTGCTCTGGGTCGTGCTGACCTCGCTCTCGATCGGGGCGGTCATGTTGCTCGGCCGGGTGAGGCGATGACCCTTCGCGACGAGGTCTTCGCTGGACTGATTCTCCTGGTCAGCGCGATGGGTTTCGTCGCGGCGCGCTGGGGTGGCGCAAACCTGCAACGGCTCGACGAGTGGGCACTCGGCGGGAGACGCTTCGGAACGATTGTCTCGTGGTTCCTCATCGGCGGAGACCTTTACACCGCATATACATTCGTCGCTGTTCCGGCACTGATCTATGGTGCAGGCGCGCTGGGTTTCTACGCCGTGCCGTACGCCGCCATCGCTTACCCTTTCGGTTTCGTGGTCATGTCTCGCTTTTGGACCGTCGCTCGCAACCGTGGCTACGTCACCGCGGCCGACTTCGTGCGCGACCGCTTCGGCGATCGCAGCCTGGAAATTGCGGTAGCCCTCACCGGCGTGCTCGCCTTGATGCCGTACGTAGCGCTCCAGGTCGTCGGCATGAAAGCCGTCTTCGTGCATCTCGGCGGTGCCTTTGCAACCGGTAACGGCGAGCTGGCGCTGACGGTCGCGTTCGTTCTCCTGGCCGCCTACACGTACACCAGCGGGCTGCGGGCTCCGGCAGCCATCGCCTTCGTCAAGGACACGCTGATCTACGCGACCGTCATTGCTGCGATCGTCATCATTCCTCCGCGGCTCGGCGGATGGGCGCACATCTTCTCCGCATCATCTGCAGCACTCGCGGCACGGCCGAAACCCGCCTCCATCCTCTTGCAGCCGCAACTCGCCGTCGCCTACGCAACGATGGCGCTCGGGTCGTGTTTTGCACTCTTCATCTATCCGCATTCGATCACGTCGGTACTCGCCGCAAAGAGCAGGGTCGTCGTACAGCGCAACATGGCGCTGCTGCCGGTCTACTCGCTGATGCTGGGGTTTCTCGCGCTGCTCGGATACTGCGCACTCGCCGCCGGTATCAAGACGACCAATGGTAACGTGGTCGTCCCCACGCTGTTGACGATGTTCCTTCCAAACTGGTTTGCGGGAGCTGCGCTCGCCGCGATCGTCATCGGCGCGCTCGTGCCCGCAGCGATCATGGCCATCGGCTCGGCCAATCTTTTCGCAAACAACGTCTTCGGCGAGTTCACGCCGCGACGGGCGCAGGGGAGCGCGCATCTCTCCAAACTCCTTGCGCTCGCGCTGCTGCTCTTCGCGCTCGGCTTCGTCGTCTTCGTGCCGACGAAGTACGCCATCAACTTACAACTGCTGGGCGTGATCTGGATGGTGCAGATAGTGCCGGCGTTCGTGCTCGGCCTCTACACGCGTGCGTTGCACCCCAAGGCGCTGCTGCTGGGATGGATTGTCGCGATGGCAACGGCGACATGGATGGCCGTCAGCACGGTCACGTCAACGGGTAGCCTCTCGCCGAACATCACCTTCACCTACTGGAGCCATCCGGTGACCGCATTCATCGCGCTCTACGGTCTCGCGATCAATCTCGCGGTGACGATTGCGGCGACGGCACTCTTCTCGCTGCTCCGCATACGCCGCGCTCCCGACGCCACGTCTCCACGGGATTATTCGTAAACCGTTCTCGATTTTATAGGCGAATATCGCATACACCATCGTTCCCACTTCTTACGCCGCAGGTTTCACGGCGGTCTGGTGACCGCCGCCAGGGCCTTCGGCTCCATGGACTGCCCCGGGTGAACTCTCCGGGTATCGCGCCAGATTCACGGCCGCGTTGCGATCGCGGTCGTGGAACGTGTCGCACGATAGGCACGTCCAGGTACGCTCACCGAGCGTGAGGGATTCGTTCTTCGCCCCGCACGACGAGCAGAGCTTCGAACTCGGGAACCATCGGCCGGCGACGATCACGCTCGAACCGGCCATCGCGGCCTTGTAGTCAA
>JAKAPO010000003.1 GCA_021807065.1 bacterium | reverse complement strand
CCGAAGCGACGCCAATAGCTGCTCGACGTCGAAGCGCCCGCTGACGACCCCGGTAAAATAGGCGTCCCGCTGCAGGTAATCCATTCGATCGGCATCGAGGTTCGGGCCGCTCACCAGCTCTCGCAACACCGGAAATCGCGTCTGCGGATCGCCGAGGACGAGCGCAAGAACGTCGTCGGGGCTCACCTCGATCGCCTCGATCGCACCGCGCAGATCGGGCATTGCCAGCAGCTCGCGCGTACGCTGCTCGTGACGCACGCCGAGTACCGCCTCGCACGCATGGCTGAACGGGCCATGCCCGATGTCGTGAAGCAGTAGGGCCGCGCGCAGGAGCTTACGCTGCCGTGCCACGTCGGCTGCATCGGAGAAGAACGTTGCGCCGTAGCGCGCGAGGTGATCGAAGGCGCGCGTTCCCATCGCGAGCGCACCGAGCGCGTGCGTGAAGCGCGAATGTTCGGCTGAAGGGAACGCGAGATACGCGAGCCCGAGCTGACGCAGTCGCCGCAGCCGTTGCACCTGCGGAAGGTCGAGCAGCCGTGCCTCGCCATCGCCCAACTCTATGAAGCGATGGACCGGGTCGAAGATCCGTTTCACGATTAAGGACTTTGGCGGCTGCGACCGAATATCCGTTTTGAGAAGTATGCGCTTCGACCAAGCAGCGCTCCGAGAGATTCACGAGCGGATCGATATCGCATCGTTCATAGCGCAGTACGTTCCATTGCGTAAGCGCGGAAACGATTTGGTCGGATTATGTCCGTTTCACAACGAGAAGACTCCGTCGTTTCACGTCCACCCCGACCGTGGCTTCTTCAAGTGCTTTGGGTGCGGCGTCGGCGGCGACGTCATCAGCTTCGTGCAGCGGCGCGAAGGCGTGCCGTTCGGCGATGCCGTGCGCATGCTTGCGCAGCGAGCAGGAATACAGCTCGAGCCGGAGAGTCCCCAGGCGGCGCTGCGCCGCAGCGAGCGGGAGACGATTTTCGAAGCCAATCGGATCGCGGCCGCGTTCTTCGCGCGAGCGCTCGCGAGCAAAGCCGGAGCGAGGGCGCGCGAATACTTGGAAAACCGTGGTTTGAGCACCGAAACCGTCGAGCGCTTCAAGCTTGGCTACGCACCGCCCGAGTGGGACGCGCTCGTACGCGAACTCGAGCGCAGCGACATCGACTTGCGCGTCGCCGCGAAAGCCGGCCTCCTCAAGGCCGGGCAGCGCGGCTTCTACGATTTCTATCGAGACCGGATCATGATTCCCACGCGCGCGACGACCGGCGAAGTGATCGCGTTCGGTGGCCGCGCGCTCGGCGATGCCGAGCCGAAGTACCTCAACACCTCGACCACGCCGGTCTACGTCAAAGGACGTCACCTGTTCGCCCTGGATGCTGCACGCCGCGCGGCGCAGCGGGAAGGCGCCTTCATCGTGGTCGAAGGCTACCTCGACTGCATCGCGCTTCAGCAGGCGGGGTTCGAAAACACCGTCGCATCGCTCGGCACCTCGTTCACCTCCGAACAGGCAAATGAACTGCGAAAATACGCCCAGCACGTATTCCTCTGCTTCGACGGCGATCTCGCCGGGAGTGCCGCTGCAACCAAAGCCGCCGAAATTGCATCAAAGGTGATGGAGCACGCTGGCTCGAGCGTCCGGGTCGTGCTCCTCCCGCCTGGTGACGATCCTGATTCGTTCGTCCGCGAGCACGGTAGCCAAGGCTTGCGCGCTCTGCTGGAACGCGCGAAGCCGGCAATCGAGTTCCGGCTCGATCCGGAGATCGACCGGCTGCGTGACGGCTTCGCGTCGCCGGCGGCAATCGCACGAAGAGCCGAGGAGATGATTCGCGAGATGACGCCACGCGAGGAATGGGATCGCTGGCGCGTTTACGTTGCGGGACGCTTGAAGGTAAACCCCGACGATCTTCGGAATAGCCGGTTTCTCGCAAATAGCACCAACTTTTCGCCACGCGAGCCGCTGCCGGGAAGCCGGCACGTTCGTGCGAGCGTTGAGCCGCTTTCATTCGAGCGCGAAGTCGTGAGCATCGTGTTTGAAGAACCTGAGCTCGCGAAGGAGTTTTCGAGGGTGATCGCCCCGTCGAGTTTTCGAAACGATCAGTATCGCAGACTCTACGAGCGCATCGTCGAAAACGCCGCGGAAGTCGCGTCGACAGCCGACGTCCTCGCGCTCTTCGCCGGCGACGAGACGAGCCTTGATCTTCTCGCGGCGATCGGGAGCCGCGATCGAAGCCCGACCGTTCGCTACCGCGACAGCAGCGAGCGGCGAGCGCATCTAGAACGCATCGCGCGGCGGATCGAGTCGGACGAGGCCGAGCGACGGTACCGGGAGATCCGGCGCCGTATTGACGAAGCCTTTACCGCAGGGGAACCTATTCCGGAGGCGTTGCGTAACGAATCCGAGGCGCTGCTGTCGAAAATACAAAAGTAAAAGAATCGGGGACGGCGTCCCCAAAAACCACGAAACATCGTGGGGTAGAAGGGAGGTGACAGAGAGAACATGGCGCGCAAGAAGAGCGGCACCGCAGCGGTCGTCGAGACTCCGCCCGCAACGCTGGAAGAGGCCAAGAAGCGGCTGACGGCGCTGGGCAAGGCGAACGGCTCGCTGACGTACGAACAGATCAATGCAGCCCTCGAACCGCTCGAGGATATCACGCCCGAGCAGATCGAGGAGCTGTACGAAGATTTTCTTAGCCAAGGCATCGAGATCGCCGACGATCAGAAAGGCGAGAAAACCGAGGCCGAAGAGGAATCAGACGAGGCTCTTGCCGACGCGCTCTCGCTCGACGATCCGGTTCGCATGTATCTCAAGGAGATCGGCCGCGTACCGCTTCTCACGATGGAGGAGGAGAAGGCATTCGCGATGCGCATCGAGCGAGGCGAACTCGAAGCGCACAGGAACGGCAGCGCCGACAACGCGATCGTTGCGGACGGCGAAGAGGCCAAGCGTCAGTTGACGGAGGCGAACTTACGCCTCGTGGTTTCGATTGCGAAGAAATATGTCGGGCGGGGCATGCTCTTTCTCGACCTCATTCAGGAAGGGAACCTCGGTTTGATCCGAGCGGTCGAGAAGTTCGATTATCGCAAAGGTTACAAGTTCTCAACATACGCGACATGGTGGATCCGCCAAGCTATTACGCGTGCGCTCGCCGATCAGGCACGCACGATTCGTATTCCCGTGCACATGGTCGAGACGATCAATCGTTTGGTGAAGGTCTCGCGCCAATTGCTGCAAGAGCTGGGCCGCGAGCCGGCAGTCGAAGAGATCGCTACCGCGATGGGTCTCACGCCCGAGAAGGTTCGCGAGGTAATGAAGATCTCGCAAGAACCGATCTCGCTCGAAACGCCGATCGGCGAAGAGGAAGATTCGCACCTCGGCGATTTCATTCCCGACGAAGAGGCGATCGCGCCCGCCGAGGCGGCGTCGGTGATGCTGCTCAAAGAGAAGATGCAGGACGTACTGCAGAATCTCACCGAACGCGAACGCAAGGTCTTGATCCTACGCTTCGGCCTCGAAGACGGCCATCAGCGCACGCTCGAAGAAGTTGGTCAGGAATTCGGCGTCACGCGCGAGCGCATTCGCCAAATCGAAGCCAAGGCGCTACGCAAGCTGCGCCATCCCTCGCGTGGCAAAGCTCTCAAAGACTACTGGACGAACGAGTAAAGGGGGGGTTCTCTTCAGTAAACTTCGCCCGCTCGGCTCCGCGGCCTGAATCGAAATAAAGCCCTCTTCGGCATTATTACATCGACATGCCGCCGCTCGAGCTTGGATGCACGAGTGGATTTTTTTCGGCGAAGGCGCCGCTGGGATTCGGTTTCACCCAAACGATGAGATCCCAGATGTTCGGGAAGGTGAAGATATGCGCGATCTGCGATGCGGAGGTCACGCGGCCCATCTTCACCAGCGTTGCCGCCTGCGGATCCGCGAGATTCCCGCCGGCTGCAGTGAATGCCGACGCGTGAACCGCGTGCTCGAAACCTTGGAGGCCCATAGCACCGGCCAGCACGTAGTGAACGTGCTCGGGAATGTGGACCCAGCGCCTCGGATTGACTCCCCAGAGCGAAGGGGGTTTGCCTGCGACATACGGCTCGGAGAAATCGGCGCCGAGCAGATTGCCGTGGGCGTCGTACCAGAGTTGGCTTGGGTGGTCCCAATCCGTTGACGTCCAGTGCAGGTTCGCGTAGCTGATCGCGCCGGTATCGTCTTCGTTGGTGTAGCGGAAGTAACCGGCGTTGATCGCGTCTTGCGCCGTTGGGTACTTGGTCATCAGCGTGTGCTGGATGTGCGTCACGAAAGCGACTTCAGACGGCTGCGGTTTACCCGAAAGAGCGGCTGCCATAGCAACGCTCGTGAGGAGTGCGAGTGCAAGCGTGGCACCGATGGAACGGACGATCACTGAAACCTCCTTATCTACGTTGGGTGCAATGTAGGCGTTGATGGGGAAACGGTGGCTGGCGGAGGTGCTACGGTCGGCGGCGGAGGCGGCGGGGGCATGGGCTGCGCGAGCGGCAACGGCTGAAACGCAGGAGCCGGAGTCTCGGTCGAGGGGACAAGAGGTGGCGGCGTCTCAATGGCGATGCCGCGTGGCGTAGCCGATAGCGTCGCGTCGAGATGTACCCGCAACTCGGCGCCCGGATGCAAGACGAAGTTGCGCCCCTTGCGGAAAATCTGAAACAGTCCCGCATAGGGGACCACGATATCGGCGATCGTGTCTTCGATCGCAACGGTCGATTCGTGACCGGCGGTATCTCGTGGTCGCAACCGCGTTGCATCGACGCCCAGCGGAATTTCGCGCCCATCGCTCAGCTTGAGCGGAGGAACGAAGATATCGATGAAGCCGTACGTGTCCAAGATTTGTGCCGCCGACGTGTCGACGATCAAGAGCGATGCCGGCGTGCCGGCAGCGGCAAGCACGTGACCGCCGACGACGAGCGGATCCTTCAGATGCATGCGAATGACGTCGCCGGTCTTGTCGGCGGACGACGAGAGCGTATCGTCGAGCACGAAGAGCACTTGCGTGCCGAACGGAACCGTCGTCGCCGTCGCGGGAATCGGCGACGGCGACGGCGTTGCATGAGGACGAGGGGTTCGCGCAACCGGGAGCGCTGCCGCCGATTCGACAAGCGGCAGGGCGAGAACGGATGCGGCGAGTGCCGCGATTACAAGGCTCTTAGCTTGCGCGTTTCTCCGCCTCGGCGGCCAATGCAGCGCGTTTGCCCTCTTCGATGAGTTGCTTGACTCGCTGCCCGCCTTTTTGTCCGATCCGTTCATAGAAGTCAGGGCCGTAGCGATCGCGCGTGGCCTCGCCGCCCTTCTTTCCGCCTTTCTTGCCGATCTGCTCGTAGAAGCCGTGGCCGTGTGCCCGCTTCGTGGCCAAGCCTCCTTTTCGGCCGATCTGCTCGTAGAATTCCGGACCGTACTTTTTCTTCACGGTCTGGCCGCCTTTCTGCCCGGCTTCGCGGACCGAGAGGCCCGTTTCGCGTGGTTTAGGGGTCTGTGGGTCTAGTGCCATAATGTGTACCTGTGGTGTTCCTGATAGTTGCGCCGGGGGTGGGTCGGCAAAAGCTCCAATATTAGAACGTAGGTTCGGCCCCGATTGTTTGCTTTGAAGGGAAGAGCGATGTCGCGGACCCTCGGCTTGCTACGAAAAGCGCTCTTTGGAGGGCTCGCCGCCTGCCTACTGGCTGCAGCCCCTTCCGGGGCTTTTCGGCGATTATTGAGCTTCGAGCAGGCGCGTTCACTTGGGGATGGTACCCTAGCCGCCGACCTTGCCAGCCCTGACGAGCGCCTGGCTGCGCGGGCCGCTCTCGCGATCGGGAGGACGAAGCAACCAGCCGGGGATGCGCTTCTCGCCGGGAATCTGCACGATTCGCGCCCGGCGGTGCGCGCACTGGCTGTCTACGGGATCGGCCTCATCGCAAGCGGGCGTGAGGCAGCGGCGATAAGCGATGCTCTACTCGATCCGAACGGCGCCGTGAGAGCCGCGGCGCTGGATGCAGCCGACCGCTACCAGCGCGCGAGCCGATTCGGTGCTGCGGCGGAGCGCCACGTTGCCGCGCGAATCGTTGCTCTGCTCCGAAGGGACGCGGACGCGGCTGTACGCGCGCGTGCCGCAGCGGCGCTCGAGTCTTGGAAGAGCACGGCGCAAGCGCCCGAGGTTGCGCGCAATCTCGTGAGAACGGTGGACACCGACTCCTCGCTGCACGTCCGCCGCTTTGCGATGTGGAGCATCTTTCGTGGGTACGCGAAAGCAGTACCGCACCGTTTCCTCGCACGCGAGTTGAAGAACCCCGACGAAGTCGTCCGCATCGAGGCGGTGCGCGCGTTCGGCAATCGCGGCGACGCTGCGGATATTCGGTTGGTGCGGCCGTTGCTGAACGATCCGTCGTGGCGCGTCCAAGAGCAGGCGGTGGAAACCACTCGTATCCTGCAAGGCAAACCGCTGACGCAGCATTGGACGCGCATTCCGTCATTCGTGCACGTTCCGCCGCCGCAACCCGATCCGCTCCGGAGCCTGCCCGTCATTCCGATGAAACCTGGCCCGCGCGTGCGTCCGACCGCGGCGCGCGCGATCCTCGAACCGCAGATCGACCCGACGAGCGCCGCCGCAATGAATGGGCCGGCGCCCGGGCCGAATCCGCGCGTGCGCATCGTGACGACGAAAGGCAACATCTACGTCGTGCTCTTTCCCGAATGGGCGCCGCTCACGGTCGAAAACTTCCTCAATCTCGCAGCCCGCGGCTACTACAGCCACAATCGCTGGTTCCGCATCGTCCCTGACTTCGTCGTACAGACAGGCGACCGCAATGACAACGGCAACGGTGACGCCGGATACTCGATCCCGTCGGAAGAGAATCCACTCATGCAGGGCAGCTATGTCATCTCGATGGGCCTGAACTACACGAATCCGCCGCACGCCCATGCTATTCGCGACTCGGCCGGCGCGCAGTACTACATCACGCTCTCGCCGCAACTCCACCTCGATCGCGACTTCACCGTCTTCGGCGAAGTGACCAGCGGCTTCGATGTCCTCGGTCGCCTCATCGAGTCGGACCGCGTCATCCGCATCGAACGCATCCCCGACGTCGTCATCCCGAGCGAGCCACCGTCATCCCGAGCACACCATGGCCCCTCCAGGGCCACCTACGACAGATGGAGATCGCTTCCGGTGTCCTGCGGACTCGGGATTTCCCCATCAGCGAGCGAGCCACTGTCATCCCGAGCGAACGAAGCGCATCAGCGCTGAGCGACGTCGAGGGAAGCGTCTCGCGGCAAGTGCTCGCTCCCGCTAGGTTCCTAGTGCTAGCGTGAGTCGAGGATAATGGTGACGGGGCCTTCGTTGACGAGCTCTACGTCCATCATCGCGCCGAATTCCCCGTAGGCGACGCGCAGGCCCAGCGCCTCCAGCATCGTGCCCGCCTTTCCGTAGAGCGCGCTTGCGAGCGGCTCTTTCGCCGCCTCGATGAAGGACGGCCGGCGGCCCTTGCGCGCGTCGCCGTAAAGGGTGAATTGCGAGACGAGCAAGACGGCACCACCCGTTTCGAGCACCGATCGGTTCATCAATCCTTCGTCGTCGCGAAAGATGCGCAAGTTCGCAACCTTCTCGGCCATCCAGCGTGCGTCGCGCTCTTCGTCGCCGACGTGAACGCCGAGCAGCACGGCGAGTCCCGGCCCGATCTCTCCGGCGACGCGGCCTGCGACGCTGACGCGCGCTCGCGAGACGCGCTGGACCACGGCGCGCATTATCTGCTGAAAATCGACGAGAGCGCGAAGAACGCGTTCTCGCGGCGTTCTGCTACGCGGCGGTAGAAATAGCTTGCCCAATGCGTGCCAAACGGCACGTAGACACGCATGCGGTAACCTTCGTCGACGAGCTGCTTCTGCAGTCGCGGCCGGCATCCGTAGAGCATCTGAAATTCGAAGCGATCGCTCGCGATCGCGTCGCGCGCGACGATCTCTTTAATCCGGGCGATGAGCCGGCGATCGTGCGTCGCGATACCGGGATAGCTACCGCGCACGAGTAAGACCTCGGCGAGCCGCAGATACTGCGAGCGAATTTCCGCCATCTCCTGGTAGGCGATTGCGGCCGGCTCTTTGTATGCGCCTTTGCAGAGCCGCACGCGCGCACCCAAATCGATCGCGCGTTCGAGATCGCCGGGTGTGCGTTTGAGCATCGCTTGGAGGACGATGCCGACGTTCGGACGGCGGGCGAATGCTCGCTCGAAGACCGCCAGCGTCCGTTCGGTGACCGCGCTGCCTTCCATATCGATACGCACGAGCGGATCTGGATTGCTCTGCGCGCGCTCGAGAATGCGCAGGAGATTCTCGAGCGCGAACTCTTCATCGATGAGCAGGCCGATCGCCGTCAACTTCACCGAAACGTTGCTCTGCACGCGTGAAACTGCAATCGCGTCCAGCATCGACAGGTACATCTGAGCCGTCTTCGTTGCGGTCGCTCGATCGAGTACGTCCTCGCCCAAGAAGTCGAGCGATGCCGTCATGCCCATGCCATTGATGCGGCGCACCGCCGCGATCGCCGCATCCACGGCCTGCCCCGCGACGAATCGCCTCGCCAGTCTCTCCAGCATCGCGGCCTACGATACGACGCGGCGGCGCAAAAACCACTGTGCGCCGATGACGATTGCGGCGAGCACGACGAAACCGTAGCAGAGCGCAAGGGCGGCGCGGACGCCGGAGGCGGACAGCGTTACGTAGAGCGCGATCGGGAGCGATGTGGGGTGGTAGGCGACGATGCTCGTCGCGCCATACTCGCCGATAGCGCGAAGCCACGCAAAGGCGATACCCGCCGCAATATTGGTCGAGGCGGCGGGAAGTGCTATCCGCCTGAAAATCCGCCACTCGCCGGCGCCGAGCGTTCGCGCGGCATCGGCATAGATCGGGTCGAGCGCGGCAAAGGCCGCCATCGATGCAATCGCGACGAACGCTCCGGAGACGAAAAACTCCGCGGCGATGACGCCGAGCAACGAATCCGGGACCGGCGTGTTGCCGAAGAGCGAAAGCAGCATGATCCCCGATGCAACCGGCGGAAACGCAAGTGGCAGCGCGAGTACGAAAAGCGCAGCCGTGCGCACTCGTGCAGATGCGTGTGCGAGCGCGTATCCGGCGGGAACGCCGAGAACGGTCGCGAGGACCGTCGCGCTCAGCGACGCGACGAGCGAGATGCGCACCGCGTCGCGCACGTCTTCGCTACGGAACGCGTCGACGACGCTCGCCGGTGCCACCGAGAAGAGAACTGAGAGAACCGGTGCCGCCACGGCTGCGACGAGCAGCGCGGCAAAGAGCGGGAAGAGGAGGCCCGGTTCCTTACGGCCCATGACTCAAAGTTTACCGTAGGACGACACGGAGGCGCGAGGCAGACGACGGAATGCGGCGAATGGCGCGCGGGTGGAGCATCGCAGTTGGAGGGTCCTGGTTGCGGACGACGATCCCGCGATCTGCATGCTCATCGGCACGGTTCTGCGGCGGGGTCCGTACGAAATTACGATGTGTCCGGACGCCGAGAGCGCGGCAACGACGATCGAACGCGACGGCCCCTTCGACGTGATCATCTGCGACTTCATGCTCCCGGGACTCTCCGGCCTCGACTTGATCGAGCGCATCCGTTCGAACAAGGAGTCGTGCCGCACGCCGATTCTCATGATCAGCGGCCACGCGTCGATCGTAATGGAGCGCGCGAAAAGCGCGGGAGCCGACCTCTTCTTGAACAAACCGTTTACGCTCACGCAACTGCGCAACGCCGTCGCAACCCTTCTCCCTGCATAACGCCATCCAGCGTCGCCCTTTGCGCCGCGGCAGGAGGCATCCTTTGCGCGTAGGCGCCGCACTCCTCGAGCACGTCCGCGCATCCGGACTTTCATCGGTGGCAATCGTCGGCATCGCAAAGAATGTCGGCAAGACGGTAACGATGCGGGCGATCTACGAGGCCGCGTACGAGCAGGGCGTTCGCGTGGGGTTGGTGAGTGCGGGCTACGATGGAGAAGCGATAGACGCCGTCTTCGGAAATGCCAAACCGCGTCTTTTGCTCTACCCGGGGACGTGGGTCGCAACCGCATCAGAGTTCGGGACGCCGCTCGCATTGGAAGCCGTCGAGAAAGAACGATACTACGAGTTACTCGGTCCGCCCACAGCGTCGGCACTTCGGGCGGCGGTGCACGAGCTGCGCCGGCATTGCGATCTCGTTCTCATCGACGGCGCTATCGATCGATTGGCTGTAATTGCGACCGGCGACGACGCGATCGTCGTCGCCTGCGGCGCTGCAGCTGCGCCCACGCAGGAGGCGGTCCTCGACGACGTGCGTGCGCTCGTCGAACGTTTGCGGATTCCCCGTTACGATGAACGCGAACCGGCACTGCACATCGACGGTGCGCTCGTGCCCGAGATGGTGGATCGTCTCGTCGGCGCGCGCGAGCGCAGGCAGATCGTCGTGACATCGCCGGCGGCTGCGGTATTTGCGGGACGAACCGCTCTTCGCGCGCTGGAACGATTGCGGTTGCGCTGCGAGCGACCCGTGCACGTCGTCGCGGTCACCGCCGCCTCGATCGGACCGGAGCAGCGGTTCGAGCCGATGAGTTTCTTGAGCGCGGTCGCCGAAGCGACGGGGCTCCCGGCATACGACGTCTACGCAGGCGCCTCCGCAGGCCCCGCCGTTTCACCGAAGGCGCGGAAAAGCGGCATAGAGCTTCACCCGGGCCGAGCGCGCATCGCCGCCGCGCTCGGCCGGGAAGCGATCGAAAGCGACGAGTTCATCGTCATGCGCTCGCAACTGCGAGCGCCGCTTCCGACGACCGTGCGCGTCGTCGGGGAGGCGCCGACGTACCTGTTATGCGAAGTGAAGTGAGTAGCCCATGGATCCGCTGATTATCACCTGCGCACCGGTCGGTGCCGAAGTCATGCCCGATCAGACGCCGTATCTGCCGGTAACGCCGGCGGCGCTGGGAGAGACTGCAGCTGCAGTCCGCGCCGCGGGAGCTTCGATCGTGCACGTTCATTGCCGTAACGACGATGGCTCTAACACGCACGCAGTGGCGCGTTTTCGCGAAGCCTATCAAGCAATACGTGCCACGAGCGATCTCATCGTGCAGTTCTCCACCGGCGGCGCGATCGGGATGAACGCGCAGGAACGCGCTGCGGTCCTCGAGCTGCGCCCGGAGATGGCGAGCCTGACGTGCGGCACGGTCAATTTCGGCGACGACGTCTTCGTGAACGATTTTCCGTTGATGCGCATGCTGCTCGAGAGCATGCACCGATACGGCGTGCGCCCTGAGCTGGAGATATTCGACAAAGGCCATCTCGCAAACGCGCGGCGTCTGGCGCGCGAAGGGCTGTTGGCGCTTCCGCAGCACGTCGACTTCGTCTTGGGCGTACCGGGCGGCCTGGAGGCAACCGCGCAGAATCTCTGCGATCTCGTCGACGATCTGCCGCCCGATTGCACGTGGTCAGTTGCGGGCATCGGGCGGGCACAGCTTCCAATGGCGATGGTGGCGATCGCAATGGGCGGCCACGTGCGAGTTGGGCTCGAGGACAACATCTACTACACCAAGGGACGCCTCGCACGCAACGAAGAGTTGGTCGAGCGCGTGGCGCGTATCGCGCGCGAGAGCGGGCGTGCGATCGCGCAACCCGACGAAGCCCGCACGATGCTGGGATTGCAACCTAGAGATGCGGGGGCAGGCATTCCTACGGCCTCTTCGTAAAGGGCAGGCGCAGTGTTCAACTACGTCGTGCGACGGTCGCTGCAAGCAATCCCGTTGCTGATCTTAATCTCGTTCATTCTGTTCGTGATCGTGAACAATGCTCCGGGTGGACCGCTTGGACCCTATCTGCAGAATCCGCACATCACGCAAGCCGATATCGAGCGCCTGAGCCGGAATCTTGGCGTAACGCCGCCACCCGGCGTTCCGCCACCGGTTTGGTTCGTCGTGCGTTATTTCCGCTGGTTGGGGCACGTGCTAACCGGCGACTTTGGCTGGTCTACGAGCAACGCGGAGCCGGTGCTGGACGCGATCCTCCAGCGCTTGCCGGCGACGCTTCTGTTGATGGGCGTCTCGTTCGTCGTCGCGCTCGGGATCGGTTTGGCCGCCGGCATCTTCTCGGCGGTCTTGCCATATTCGATCTGGGATTACATCGTTACGGTCTTTGCTTTCTTCGGACAGTCGATGCCCGTATTCTGGCTTGGTCTGATGCTGCAGCTCGGCTTCGCCGTGAACGGCATTCCGGTTGGATTCGGATATCGCATCGGCGGGCTTCCGTCGGCGGGAATGTCGACGCTCGAGACGTTCAATCTCGGCGATCGTATCGACCATCTCATCCTACCGGTCATCACGCTCGCGTTCCTATCGCTCGCGTTGTATAGTCGCTTCACGCGCTCGTCGATGCTGGAAGTCATGGGCGCCGACTACATGCGCACGGCGGCCGCGAAAGGTCTGCCTTTCCGCACGATACTGCTCAAGCACGGTCTGAAGAACGCGCTCATACCGGTCGTGACGATCGTCGCGATCTCGCTACCGTCGCTCATCGCCGGCGCAGTCGTAACCGAGTACATCTTCGCCTGGCCGGGAATGGGACGGCTCTTCATCAATGCGCTCCAGCAGAGCGATATGGCGCTGCTCATGGGGTATCTCTGCCTCGTCGCGGTGCTCGTTGTCTTCAGCAATCTGCTCGCCGACATCTGTTACGCTTGGCTCGACCCAAGAGTGAAGTACGACTGAGCCCCCTATGGCAACGGCAGCTCCTGTAAGCTCCGCAATCGACTCCGAAGACGTCGTTTTTACGAAGGTCACGTTTTGGCGCCGATTCCGCCGTCACCGTTTGGCGGTCGCGGGCATCGTCGTTCTGCTCGTCATGTTACTCGGCGCCGTCTTCGCTGGGCAGATCGCCGGAGTAAATCCTGATGTCATCGACGAAGCGCACTGGAACGGTCCGGCGCTGCCGCCTTGCTTTGTCAACTCGTCGCAGTGTTTCGGGCACGTACTCGGTACCGACGAGGTCGGACGCGACGAGTTTTCGCGCCTCTTGTACGGCGCGCGCATCTCGATAACGCTAGCGGTCACCGCCGTGCTCATGGAAATCACCATAGGGACGCTACTCGGAGCGCTCGCCGGCTACTACGGCGGCATCGTCGATTATCTCCTGATGCGCGTTACCGACGTCTTTCTTTCGATTCCTATCTTACCGCTGTTGCTCGTGCTGACCGGTATCGTCGCGGCGAAATCCACCAAAGCGGCTCTCGGTTTCGGCTCCATCGTCCTGATCATTGGCGTGCTGTCGTGGCCCACGGTAGCTCGATTGGTCAGAGCCAACTTTCTGACGCTGCGAGAGCGGGAGTACGTCGAAGCCGCTCGTGCGGTAGGCAACGGCGACGCGCGCATCATCTTCCGGCACATCCTGCCGAACACCGTCGCGCCGATCGTCGTTCAGGCGACGCTCGACGTCGCCAACGTCATCATCCTCGAATCGGTTCTGGATTTTCTCGGCTTCGGCATCCAACCGCCGACGCCGTCGTGGGGCAACATGCTCGCCAATTCTCAGGCCAACCTCGAGCAAGCATGGTGGGCGGCCGTCTTCCCCGGCCTCTGCATCCTCGCCACGACGTTAGCCATCAATTTCATCGGGGACGGCCTGCGCGATGCCCTTGACCCGAATATGAAGTAGAAGGTAGAGTTACCAAAGCCCGAGGAGCGGGCAGGACGGCGAGCGACGAGCGTCTCCGAACACGACATACCTCAAGGGTGGGGCCCCATGTGCGCAAGTGGCGGAATTGGTAGACGCACTAGCTTGAGGGGCTAGCGGGTGCAAACTCGTGGAGGTTCGAGTCCTCTCTTGCGCATGAAACACACGGGCGGGGGAACCCGTACCATCGACGATTACGATTTATGTGGCTAACTCGATTCGCCATCTCCCGCTGGATCATCACGACCGTGATCTTCGTCGCGCTTGCGGTGTTCGGCGTCGTCTCGTTCCTGTTGCTCGGCCGAAGCTCCAACCCGCCGAACACCGACTTCCCGGTTGTGGTCGTCAGCGCGAGCTATCCGGGTGCGTCGCCCCAGTTCATGGAGCGCAACGTCATCAAGCCGATCGAAGATCAGATGGCCGGGATCGAGTATCTCGACCAGTTGAGCGCGACCGCGCAGGAAGGGACCGCGGCCGTCGTCGTGCAGTTCCAAGTGGGCACCAATCTCGATCTTGCCGCGGTCGACGTTCAGCGGCGAGTAGACACAGCGCGCATTTACATGCCGAGCGACATGGATCCGCCCGACGTCTTCAAAGCCGGTCAATCCGAACCGCCGTTACTCGAGGTCGCCGTCAGCTCGAAGACGCTTACTCAGCCGCAGATCACGGACTTGCTCAACGCGCAGGTCACGCCGCTCATCGAGCAAGATCCCGACGTCCAGGATGTCAACGTCTACGGTGCGGCGACGCGCGAGTTTCACGTCGAACCAGACCCCGCTAAACTCGACGGAATACACGCGACTCTCGAAGACGTTTTCAATGCCGTCGCAAACAACAATTTGAACGCACCGGGCGGCATCCTGACGCAGCCGACGCGCGAAGGGACGGTCGAGATTCATTCGTACATACAGAACGCGAACGATCTGCTCCAGATCCCGCTCTCGCCGCCGTTCGCGCTCGCGCAGGCCCCGGTGACCTCGCTCAAGATCGGCGACGTCGCGACTGCTTCCGACGGTCACGTCGAGATGCGCACGATTTCGTCGTACAACGGCGAGCCGCGCGTTTACATGGAGATCGATCCGACGCTCACCGCAGATCAAATTCGTGCGACCAACCAGCTGCGTGCGCTCCTGCAACGGATTCAGGCGCAGTTCCCGCAGCTGCAGTTCCACGAAGCGGCGGCTCCTGCCGATTTCACCGTCAAGCAGCTCAACGGTGTCGGTCAGTCGCTGATCGAAGGCATCATCCTGACCGCCATCGTGATGCTGCTCTTCTTGCATGCCTGGCGCAACGCCCTGGTCGTATTTCTCGCGATCCCGACGTCGATTCTCTCGACGTTCATCTTCATGCGGCTCTTCGGATTCCATATCGATTCGATGTCGATGATGGGGTTGGCTCTCATCATTGGAATATTGGTGGACGATTCGATTGTCGTTCTCGAAAACATTACGCGACATCGCGATATGGGCGAGAACCCGATGGACGCAGCGATCAACGGCCGAACAGAGATCGGCGGCGCCGCGATCGCGATCACGATGGTAGACGTTATCGTCTTTCTACCGATCGCGTTCCTCTCCGGCATAGTCGGAGCGTACCTACGAGAATATGCCGCCGTCGTCGTCTGCGCGACGCTATTCTCGTTGCTCGTTTCGTTCACGTTGACGCCGATGCTCGCGGCCTATTGGAGCGTGGTGAAGCGAGCGGAGGCGACGCCGAAGTGGCTGCTGGCACTCGACGACCGGCGCGTCGATATCGCGTTGCTCGTGGCTGCGGTCGGGCTCTTTGCAATCGGGAGGCTGACGGGCTGGTTCCTCCTAAACGCCATCGGGATTTTTGTCGTAGCGCTGCTGCTCCTCAATGCATTCGTTCACCGCTACGACAGGATTGTCGAAGCCTATCGCACCAAGATGCTGCCGTTCGCGTTGCGCCACACGCCGTTCATCGTCTTCTTGTGCGCTGCGCTACTGCTGAACGCGCTGACGCTCGCTGCCGGCGGGGGAATCGCAACGGTCAAGATGGATGTCTTCCTTCTCATCGTATGCGCCCTGGCGCACGGCGTGGGTTTGGCGCTGCGGCGCTGGAAGCCCGACCCGCATTTAGCCGGATGGCAAAACTGGCCGCTGCGGTTTTTGCGCTCACTCGGAACGGAGAGGCAGCTAACGACGGTGACTTTTGCGCTGCCGGTTTTTTTGGCGCTCGTAATGTTGCCGCTCGGCCAGGTGAGTTTTGCGCCGTTTCCATCGGAGCAGACCGGTGAGATCAATATGAGGGTGAGCTATCCGCCGGGCACGCCGATTGCAACGACGAACCGCTACGTTACGAGCCTCGAGAACGCAGTCATGAAACTCGTCGGCGTGAAATCGGTCAGTGCGACGGTCGGCAGAATGCAGGTTGGCTGGAGCAGCTTCACCGGCGGGAACTACGCGCAGATGACCGCGACGATGCAAGACAACCGCATAAGAGACACGAATGCGACGATGGCCAAGATTCGCAGGCTCGCCTACTTGGTACCGGGCGGCCAACTCAACGTAGCGGGCGACACCAGCGGAAACGGCGCCGATATTCAATACTCGATCACCGGACCCGACAACGCCATCGGGCCGGCCGCGGAGAAGATTGCGCAGTACCTTCGCACGCTGCCGGGTGCGATCAACGTCGAAACGAGTGCAGAAGTAGCGGCGCCGCGGCTGAACATTGATGTCGATCGTGCGAAGTGCGAACTCCTCGGCGTCAATCCTTCGGACGTCGCGCAGGTCGCGCGCATCGCCGTTGACGGAGCGGTTGCGACGAAAGTTCGCACGTCGACCGGGCTCGTCGACGTCCGCGTGCAACTGCCCTTGGCGGACCGCAGCAGCGTCGCGATGCTCGAGGACGTCAAGGTGCGCAACAATGCCGGGAACTTGATTCCGATCGGCGACGTCGCGAATTTCACGTGGACGACGGCACCCACAAAGATCGAACGCTTGAATCGCCAGCGCGTCGTCAACGTCTACGCCGATTTGCTCCCGGGATACTCCGCGGGTCAAATCATCGGACCGCTCCAGAAGAAGTTGAGCGAACCCGGATTTCTGCCACCGGGCATCGGGCTCGTATCGCAAGGGAATACGGAGATACTTTTCGAGGCGATGTTCGGATTGGGAATTGCGCTCGTCGCCTCGCTCGCGCTCATCTACGTCCTGATGGTGATTCTGTACGGCTCCTTCCTCGAGCCGCTTATCGTCATGCTCTCGGTGCCACTGGCGATCATTGGAGCGCTCATGTTCCTCGCTTTGATGGGCAGGCTCGAGCCGCAACAAGGGCAATCGTTGAACATCATCTCGGTGCTCGGCGTCATCATGCTCTTCGGCCTAGTTGCGAAGAACGGCATTCTGCTCGTCGATTACTCGAATACGATGCGCCGGCGCGGGTTGCGCGTTCACGATGCCGTCATGCAAGCGGCGGCGATTCGGTTCCGGCCGATCGTCATGACGACCGCGGCGATGATCTTCGGCATGCTCCCGCTCGCGCTCGGATACGCCGAGGGCGGTGAATGGCGCCAGGCGATGGGCACGGTGATCATCGGCGGTCTGCTCAGCTCGCTGATCCTAACGCTCTTCCTCGTGCCGACCATCTACAACAGTTGGATGGGATGGCTCGAGCGACGCGCCGATCAGCGGGCGCTCCGCGTCGAGATGGAGCCTGTGACGAGTTAACCCGTCTTGCATGGGAATGATGCGAGCGAGATATCTCGCAATCTCTGCCCTCGCTCTTTCTCTCGTGCTCAGCGCATTTGCCGGTGCAAGTGCGCAGCGCCAGACGCCCCCGTACCGACCGGGAACCTCGCCGCAACGGCCGGGACCGGCCTCGGCTGATGCGGGCCATGCGCTGCTGCACCGGCCTCGGCTGATGCGGGCCATGCGCTGCTGCACCGGCCCTTCCCTTGGGGTCGGACCTCGGTGCCATATCCGCTGATCAACGCCTCGTTCAAACATCCCATGCGCGCCTCCACGATACGCGTGTGGCTGGACGGCCGTAACGTTACCGAGATCACGCAGGTTGGGCCGATGGGCTTTGAGTTGACCATCGGTACGCATACCGTCCGCGTGAGCGGCGTCATGCGGTCGGGGCAGCGCATCTCCGACGGTTGGAGCTTCGCTGTAACGCCATAGGGACGGCGGTACCATAGCGGCAAAGACGTCGCATGGGCTCGCGAAGGGCGCTCGTTACCGGAGCCGCCGCCGGACTCGCTGCAGGTATCGCGCCGGCGATCGCGCGCGACGGCTTTGCACACGTTGCGATTACCTTCCGCACGACGTCCCCCGACGAGACCGTTGCGGCGATTCGTGCCGCCGGCGCGACGGCAAGCGCGCATCGCATCGATTTTTGCGGCGACGGAGCCGCGATCGCGGCGGCGCTCGCTGCGGTCGTCGAGAAGGAAGGACCGTTCGATACGCTCGTTCACGCCGTCGGGCCCATCGTGGTGAAACGCTTCGCGCGCACGACGCCGCAAGAGTGCCGAGAGATGATCGCGGGCAACCTCGAGAGCGCGATCTTCACGGCGCGAGCGGTATTGCCGGCCATGCGCGAGGCACGGTTCGGTCGGCTGATCTTCTTCGGCGCCAATGGTTCAGCACAAACCCAACCGGCCGTCGGCCTGTCGCTCTACGGTGCCGCGAAGAGTGCGGTGGCCGCATTTGCGCGCGCGCTCGCGCTCGAGGAGGCGCGCTTCGGCATCACCGTCAACGTCATCGAGCCAGGCGACATTCGCGACAAGCGCATCACGCGCGAAGATGCGCACTCCATCGCCGCACCGAATCCTCGCGGGCGCGCCGGTTCGTTCGAAGACGTCGCAGACGTCGTGCGTTTCCTGCTGGCGCCCGAACGTGACTTCATCACCGGAGCTGTAATCGCGGTCACCGGGGGGTTGCCGACGGCCGAGGCGAAAGCGCCGCAGTAATGAGTTTCGAAGAGAGACGCGCTTTCGCGCTGCCGGGCGCGACGCCGCACTATGGTCCCGACAAAGTCGTCGACGTCGAGCACATCGACCTCTACCTCGTTCCAGATATCGAGGCGGCAGCGTTGGACGGGCGATGCGCGACGACCGTGCGGGCGCTCGACGAAGAGGTTACGAAGGTTGTACTCGACGCAGTCGATTTCCGCGTGCGGTCGGTGCAACGAGACGGGAAGCCGCAACGCTACGCGCATCGCGGCGACCAACTCGAAGTGCATTTCGAGCCGCAGCTACGGCCAGGCGAGGCGACGACGTTTACGATCGCCTATCGTGTCGAACAGCCGCGTCACGGCATATTTTTTATTCGCAATACGGCCGAAACGCCGCGCGTTCCGCACGTCTGGACGCAGTGCCAAGATCAAAACGCCAGATTCTGGTTTCCGTGCTTCGACTACCCACACGAGAAACAGACGACCTCGGCGACCATCGTCGTTCCGAAGGGCCAGTTCGCGCTTTCCAACGGCGAACTCGTCGAACGGCGCGACGAGGGTGATCGCACGATCTACCGCTACCGGCAGGACGTTCCGCATAGCACGTACCTCATGACGCTCGTAGCCGGGCCGTTTGTGGAGCTCGCGCAAGGCGAGGCGGGAGCGCGCAACGTGCCGGTTTTCGCCTACGTCTTGCCCGGTCGCGAAGACGACGGGAAGCGCGCCTTCGGCAACACGCCGCGCATGATCGACTTTTTCGAGCGGCGCATCGGCACGCCGTACCCGTACGCTCGATACTCGCAGATCGCAGTGAGCGATTTCATCTTCGGCGGCATGGAGAATACCTCCGCGACGACGCAGACCGACCTGACGTTGCACGATGCAACCGCCCACCTCGACTTTTCGAGCGATCCACTCGTCGCGCACGAGCTCGCTCATCAATGGTTCGGTGATCTGCTCACGTGCCGCGATTGGTCGCACGCGTGGCTCAACGAAGGCTTCGCCACTTTCTTCGAATGCCTCTGGCGAGAAGAAGATCTCGGCTACGACGAGTACCTGTACGACATCTTCACCGGCCTCGAGCGATATCTCGAAGAAGACCGGCGGCGCTACCGCCGGCCGATCGTGTACAATCGCTACCGCGATCCCATCGAGCTGTTCGACCGGCACTTGTACGAGAAAGGCGCCGCGGTGCTGCACATGCTGCGCGGCGAACTCGGCGACGCCCGTTTCTTCCGAGCGATCGCGCGATACGTCGAGCAAAACGCGCAACGCAACGTCGAGACGATCGACCTCATTCGCGCTGTCGAAGAGGCGACCGGCCGGAACATGCGGGGCTTCTTCGATCGTTGGATTTTCGGGTCGGGGCACCCCGAACTCGAGTATCGCGTCGCTTGGGACGAGCAGCGCCGCGTCGCGACGCTGACCGTGGATCAGCGGCAGAGCGTCGATGCCGAGCATCCGGCAGCAGTCTTCGATTTCGAAGTTGGGTTCGTGCCGGCGGTGCCGGAGGATTTGCCACGCGATCGCCGGGGCACGCTTCCCGAGGAGCGGCGGGTGCGCGTGCACGTCGAGCGCGCGCACGAGACGGTGGCGGTTGCGCTCGATAGGGAACCCAAACTCGTACGCATCGATCCCGGAGCGTTCGTTCTCGGGAACGCAACCTACAAGCTCGGCGTGGATTTCGCGAGCGCGGCTCTGCTTGGCGATCCCGATGCGATCGCACGCATTCGCGCTGCGCGCGAACTGGCAAGGGACGGATCGCGAAAGGCGTGGGAGGCATTGGGGCGCGCATTCGAGCGCGAGAGGTTCTGGGGGGTGCTCGAGGCCGCGGCGGCCGCGCTCGGCGAGACGCGCGCTCCCTGGGCTCAAGCCATCCTGCTGCTCGCGCTCGGACACGAGCACCCAAAAGTACGCCGCGCGGTTGCAGCGGCGCTCGGCTTCTTTCGCGACACCCGCGTGGCGGACGCGCTGCTCGCGTGCATCGAGCGCGATGCGTCGTATTTCGTGCGAGCGGCTGCGTGTACGGCGCTCGGGAAAACGCGCGATCCCCGCGCGCTCGACACGCTGATCGCCGCGGCAGAGGGCGCCACGTGGAACGGGACGGTCGAGGCCGGAGCCGTGCGAGGATTAGGCGAGCTGGCCGATGCTCGCGCCATTGCCACGATGCTCGATGCGTGCGCCCCGGTGCGGCCGGTCGGCGTGCGCATGGCGGCCGCACAGGCGATAGGGCGAGCGTGCGTGTTGATCGAGAGCGAAAGGACGCATCTCGTGGAAGCGCTCGAGCGATTGCTCGACGATCCAATGCTGCTCGTCGCGGTAGCGGCGATCGATGCCGCCGGCGCGACCGAAGATAGCCGCCTTCTGCCCGCCCTCGATCGCCTCGTGCAGAGCGGTTTCGACGGCAGGGTGCGCCGCCGGGCTGCAGAGTCGGCAACACGCATTAGAGAAAGTCGTAGCGTACCAGCCGCAGTAACGTCGCTGCGGACGGATCTAGACGAACTTCGTGAACAGCAACAGAGACTTCGGGAGTCGCTCGAGGCGATATCACCGCGCTAGCGCTCGGCGCGCTAGGCTTCTGCTCGGTTTCACCGTCATCGCGGCCGGTGTCTTGTTTGCCTTCGCGCTGCACGAGGATCGCCCGGCCTCCGTCACGCTTCCGGTACGTGACGCGGCATCGGCACCGATAGCGGCCTCGAAGCCACCGCGGTGGACGTTCTCGCAAGCCGCTCGCCTGCGCGCCGCGCTTCGTACGGCCTTCCGGCCGGCGCTCGCGGGCGCGCGCCATTGGTCGCTCTGCGTCATGGACTCGCGCGGCCGCGTTCTCTACGCTGAGCATGCGCGGGTTGCCGTAAAACCCGCCTCGGTCGAGAAGCTCATCGTCGGGACGACGGCGCTCGATCTTCTCGGCGCGGGTTATCGTTACGACACTGTATTGGTGGCATCGGCGAACGTCGAAGGCGGCACCGTACCGGGAAACCTGTGGCTCGTCGGTTCGGGAGATCCGTCGTTGCGCAGCAGCGATCTCGATGCTGCGGCACGCTCCTTGTGGCGAGCCGGCGTCCGGCGCGTCGCCGGAAACGTGATGGTCGATGCTTCAGCATTTCGCGGCCCCGAAATCAATCCGTATTGGAATCCCGATGACGCAAATGAGGATTATCATGCACCGACCAGTGCGATCTCGCTCGACGACGGAACCGTCGAGTTCGACATCCGCGGTACTTCGGTGGGATCGCCCGCAGTTGCGAGCGTTAATCCGTGGAGCGACGACGTACGCGCACGGGGCGACGTGATAACGGTTGGCGCTACGGACGATCCAAGCGTCGTCGTTGCCGCGCTCGGTACGCCAAACGACTTTGCGCTCTCGGGCTCGATCCCAGCCGGTACAATCGACCGGGAATGGGTTCCGGTCCATGGCATGGCGCATTATGCAGGCGCAGTTTTGACGCAGATTCTTCGTGAGGACGACATCTCGGTTGGGTCCGCACCCGGCGTCGGCGTCGCTCCGCGGCAGAGGATCGTGCTCTGGGATCACCGATCCGCATCGCTGCGCGCGCTCGAACGCCACATGCTCTATCTTTCCGACAATCATTACGCCGAGCAGCTGATGCGGACGCTCGGATTGCTCTACGGCGGGGTAGGAAGCGATGCGGCGGGTCTTGCCGTGGAGCGGCGCGATCTGCGAGTGCGAGGGATTCCGACTCCGGGCCTACGTCTCGTCGACGGCAGTGGTCTGGCAGAGGCGAATCGCGTTGCAGCGCTCACGCTTGCCACGGTTCTGGTGCGAGCGTTGCAGCTGCCGCAGGAGCGCGGTTTCTACGACCTTCTGCCGCAGGGCGGTCGCGACGGAACCGTCGACGACTATCCCTTTACCTCGGCGCTCGGCAGGGTGCGCGCGAAGACGGGACACCTGACCGGCGTCTCATCGCTTGCGGGATATGTCGCATCCCGGCATCACGGCACGCTCGTCTTTGCTTTCACGATCGACGGTTCGCCCGGCGATCCCGACGGCGCGATGGTGCACGCTATCGACCGGATATCCGAGTTCTAGCGAGAAGGTCGTCTCATGATTCCTCCGACTGCAATAGGGTTCAGCATCGTCATGCGCATCGAAATGCCGAACACGCCGGGAGCGTTCGGCATCCTTGCAAACGCAATCGGCGATGCCGGCGGCGTCATCGTAGCGGTCGACATGCATTCGGTGACCCGAAGCGGCGTCATACGTGACGTAACGGTCAACGTCAGCTCGGACATCATTGCCGCCGAGGTTCGGCGCTGCGTCGAAGAACTCGACAACGCGCGTGTCATATTCGTTTCGGACGCGACGTTTCTCGCCCACCTCGGCGGTAAGGTGACGATCGAGCCGAAATTTCCGGTGAAGACGCGTCAGGATCTCTCCACCGTCTACACGCCGGGCGTTGCTCGCGTCTCGATGGCGATCGCAGCCGATCCCACGAAGGCGTTCCAGCTCTCGATCAAACGCAACACGGTGGCCGTCGTTTCCGACGGCACCGCCGTACTCGGCCTGGGAGACATTGGCCCCCTTGGCGCGCTTCCGGTAATGGAAGGCAAGGCGATTCTCTTCAAACAGTTTGCGGGAATCGACGCTTTTCCGATCTGCCTCGACACGACCGACGCCGACGAGATCGTTGCGACGATCCAACACATCGCCCCCGCATTCGGCGGCATCAACTTGGAAGATATCTCCGCGCCGCGTTGCTTCGCGATCGAGGAACGGCTGGTCGATTCGCTCGACATTCCGGTGATGCACGACGACCAGCACGGGACGGCCGTCGTGATCTTGGCAGCCCTCATCAACGCTGCGCGCGGCGTCGGGAAGCGTTTGAACTGGATGCATTCGATCGTCGCGGGCAGCGGTGCTGCCGGAACCGCCACGATCAAGATGCTCCTCGACGCCGGTCTGCGCGACGTGATTGCCGTCGATCGTCACGGGGCGCTCAACCGCGACGATCGTTACGAGGATTCGCACTGGCGGTGGCTTGCCGAGCATACCAATCGCGAAAACCGCCGTGGCGAACTAGCCGAAGTCTTACGGGGTGCGGACGTCTTCATCGGAGTCTCGGCACCCGGCATCTTGCAGCCCGCACACATCCGTACCATGGCACGCGATCCGATCGTCTTTGCGATGGCGAATCCGACGCCCGAAATCATGCCCGACGTCGCGGCCCCGGTAGCGGCCGTCGTCGCGACGGGGCGCTCCGATTTTCCAAACCAGGTGAACAACCTGCTTGCCTTCCCCGGCATCTTCCGCGGCGCGCTGGACGTCCGCGCCCGGCGCATTACGGAGCGAATGAAGCTTGCCGCCGCGTACGCTATTGCTTCGATCGTCGGTGACGAAGAGCGAAACGCGGAGTACATCGTTCCCAGCGTCTTCGACCATCGCGTGGTAGACGCGGTTGCCAAGGCCGTCGCAAGCGCTGCGGTCGAGGAGGGCGTCGCTCGGCGCGCGACCGGCAAGATGGAGGGGGAGGAGCAGCGCGCCCTCTAACAAAAGCGCCAGGTGAGTATGGCTGCGGCTAAGATTCTCGTCATCGAAGACGACGACGACGTTGCGCGGCTCGAACAGGTCGTTCTAGAACGAGCCGGCTACGAAGTTCGGCGTGTGGCGACCGGGGCGGACGGCCTGGAGCAGGCAGCGGCGTTCCATCCGGACCTCGTCATCTTGGACGTCGGCCTTCCGGATATTTCCGGACTCGACGTCTGCACGTCGCTCTCGAACTCCACCAGCACGTTCATTCTCATGGTTAGCGGCCACACGCGCGAACAAGACGTCCTCCTCGGGCTGGGCCTGGGCGCGGACGACTACGTCACCAAACCGTTCTCGACAAACGAGCTGGTCGCGCGCGTCGCGTCGTTTTTGCGTCGTCGCGACCGGTTGCGCAACGAACCCGAGAGCGGCGCGACGCTCGAAGTCGGCGACGTGAAGCTCGACCGCAACTTCCACTCGTTGGCGAGAAACGGGAAGAGCGTATCGTTGACGGCACTCGAATTTCGCCTGCTGTGGTTCCTCGCGGAAGCCGAGGGCCGGTTGATGACGCGTGCGCAGATACTCGAGCACGTTTGGAATGACACGTCCGGCGTGCCGACGCGCGTGGTCGACGTCCACGTCGCCGCGCTGCGCAAGAAGATCGCGGAAGTCGACGCGCCGCTCGAGCTGTCGAGCGTGCGCGGCATAGGGTATCGGCTCGACAAGAAGTGATATGAGGCTCCGTTTTCTCGCGGCGGCGGCGTCAGCCGCCGTTTTCTTCGGCGCGACGGCTCATCGTGTTCCCCTGACCGTTTATCGTGCTCCGTCCGGAACCAGGCCTGCGGGGCCGTCGCCGCAGCGCCCGACGGCTGCGGTGCTTCCGGACGGCCGCATCGCCGCTCCGGTCGGTACGACGATCTTCGTGGGGACGAATCCGCAAGGCGTTGCGCTCTCACCCGACGATCGCTACGCGGTCATCAGCAACGACGGCACGAACGGTGCCGTCGCTCCGCGACCTCGATCGCAGCTCTTCGCCGGTTATTCGCTCGCGGTCGTGGACACGAGAGCAATGCGGGTTGTCGACGTCTATCACGATCCGAGCGACACATTCTATTCCGGTGTTGCAGTCGTGCGCGATCCACAAAATCCGGCGCAAATACTCGTGCTCGCGTCCGACGGTCCGCACGATGTGGTTCGCGTCTTCCGTCTGGGTTACGACGGCGTGCTATCGCCTGAAGCGACGATCGCATTGCCGCGCGCCGAGTCGCCCGGTTACGCCGGCAACGGCCGCGCCTTCCCTTCCTCGATTACCATCTCTCCTGATGGCCGGATGGCGTATGTCGTCGAAAGCGTAGGCGAGATCGTTGCCGCAATCGACATCGCCTCCCGTACGGCGGTCGATGGCGCGGCTGTCGGCTTGCGACCCTTCCCTGTTGCCGTTGCGAACGATCGCGTCTACGTTTTGAATGCAGGCCTCGCCTCGTATCGCGTCCTTACGCGTCCGCAGCGAGCGCCGACCTTCGGGTTGCCGGACGTCGATCCGGAGCGCGCCTCGTCGCTCGCAGTCGTGCCGCTCGAACGCGACGGTAGTCTCGATCAAAGACCGGACGATACATCCTTCGTGCGTATGGACCCGGTGCCCGACGGCACGAAAATCGTCGGTGGCATCATTCCAAGTGCGTTGGTCGCTCGCGCCGATGGGCGGTACGCGTACGCCGCGCTTTCAAACGTCGATCGGGTCGCGATCGTGGCACTTAAACCGCGGCCACATGTCGTCAACGGTCTCGATCTTCGTCTTTTCCCGAATGCTCCGTACGGCACGCAGCCAAGTGCCGAGGCACTCTCGCGCGACGGCTCGCGTCTGTACGTCGCACTCGCCGGCATCGACGCGGTTGCCGTTCTCAACGCGCACAACCCCGAGCTTCTGCATCGCCTCGGATTGATCCCGACCGGATGGTATCCGTCGTCCCTCGCTCTCTCGCGTGACGGAAGATTCCTGTACATCACGGACGCGGATGGGGTTTCAGGTTGGGGAATGCTGCAACGCATCGATCTGCGCCGTCTCCCGCTCGGGCCGGCTACGCTTTCGGCGCTCCGTTACAATCGCTCGGCGGCGTACGCCAAACCGAACGCGCTCGTCCCGCCGCTTCGCTCGCTGCGACGCAGTGATGCGATCCGCCACGTCGTCTATATTGCGATGGCTGCCGATCGCTACGATACACCGAACTTTCAAGCGCTTGCGCGAAATTTTGCAATCGCCGGAAATCTCTACGCGCCGCCGCTTCCCCCAATCGCGTCGCAGACGGCCGTAGCCGCGCAGGCAACCCTGCCGGTGCAGCGCGATGCCGCGCTGGGCGAGTTGAGCGCCCCTTACGACGGTTTCGGTCAGGATCCCGACGATTATCCGCGCGCAGGGTTCATCTTCAGTGCGGTCGCGCGCGGCGGGGAGACGTTTCGCAACTACGGTGCGCTGGAAGAAGTCTCCGGATATCGCGACGGATTCTATACCCTCGGCGTTCCGCTGCTCGCCTCGCTCGAGGGCAACACCGATACTGCGTATGCGGCCGCGAACCCCCGGGTCAGCGACCGACAGCGAGCCGAGGAGTTCGTGCGCGACTTTGGAGCGCTCGAGCGCGCGAATCGCATTCCCGATTTCATCTACGTGTCGCTTCCGTCGACTCGGGACGGTACCGATGCCGACAGCGCGCTTGGGTCGATCGTCGACGCAATTTCACACGGACCCGCGTGGAGCTCCACCGCTATCTTCGTCGTGCCACAAGGCACGGGTAAGATCGAGGGGCTCGTCGTCTCCCCGTATGCGCGGCGCGGGTTTACCGACCACGACCACCTCTCGACCGCAAGCGTCGTGAAAACCGAGGAGGAAATCCTCGGCTTACCGCCATTGGCTGTCGCCGATCTGCTGGCGACCGACCTGGCACCATGCTTTCAGCCGACGGCAAACACCGCGCCATTTCAAGCGAGCAAGTAGGCCCGAGGCTCTCCTGCGCCGGCCGCGAAAGGGGAGGCAGTGACTCACTCTCCTGTTGATTTCGGGCCCCGCCTTATCGGGACGCCGACGGGAACGATGCGTTGCGCCGTCGCCGTACGCCCTTCCCCGCGCATCGAGCGTGCCATCCCCTTGCACGGCGAGCCGGGCGCGGTGTTCGCGCGCGCGGCCGAGCAGCACGAGACGCTCGTTCGCACGCTGCGCTACTTCGGCGTCCAAGTCGAAGTCCTCGAAGCCTTCGGTGACGATCCGTATCGCTGCGCGGTCGGCGAAGCGGCAGTCGTTT
>JAKAPO010000156.1 GCA_021807065.1 bacterium | reverse complement strand
CCGGCGACGAAAGGCGAGAGGCCGCGCACGACCGGAATGAAGCGGCAGAGGAAAACCGCAAACGTCCCCCAGCGATCGAAGAACGCGTGCACCGCGTCGAGCCGTTCGTGATGGAATCCGACGTATCGGCCGTAGCGCTCCGCTACCGCGCGTCCGCCGAAGCGCCCGACGGCATACCCAACTGTGCCGCCGGCCAACTCGCCGCCGACTGCGACGACGAAAACGGCGGCCAGCGCATCGGCGCGCCCGTGCGCCAGTAGCGCCGCCGCCACCGGAACGAGCACTTCCGCTCCGGCGGGAAACCCGACGTTTCCCAGAACGAGCCCTACGAACAACCCGAGATATCCGTAATGCTGAACGAGCGCGACGACCGCGCTCTGGAAGTGTTCCACCTCTCCCTTAGTGCCGCTCTCGCATCAGCGCCGCCGCGGTACTTCCGCCCTCAGCTCGTAGGGCTTGCAATAGGTCCACCGGCTCGATTTCGCGCCCGGTAGCCGCTTGCTCCGCGAGCGTGACGATCTTGCGCACGCGCGGGGTAACGATGATCCCTTCCCACAGCCGGTCGCTGCCGAGCCCGATGCTCCGTCGCGCCTGCGCGTGCAACTCGTGAACGTCGATTCCCGCTTTGTGCAGCGCGGCGATCACCTCGGGGTCGCGCTCCTCCAGCAGCGCAACGAGCAGATGCTCTGCGCCTATGAAATAGTCGTTGTGGTTGCGAGATTCTTGCTCGGCCACGCGCACGACGCGCCACGACGCTGAACTAAAATGTGAAAACACCGGCTCCAAGCTTGGGAAAAACTTCGGGGCGACTGGATTCGAACCAGCGACCTCTACGTCCCGAACGTAGCGCTCTACCAAGCTGAGCCACGCCCCGGTGGGAAGAGGCCGTATTCGCTCGAGCAGGCACGGTACCTGCACTTCTTGAAGCCCCTCTCCCGCTCATGCGATTCCTTATCGTCGGGTGCGGCCGCGTCGGCTCGGCACTCGCGAAACTCCTCGACGCGGACGGTCACGAAGTGATCGTGGTCGACCAAAATCCAGTCGCATTCAAACGCCTCGGCCAGAAATTCAACGGCCACGTCGTCGTTGGCACCGGTATCGATTACGACGTGCTCAAGAACGCTGGAGCGGCGACTGCCGAAGGATTCGTGGCGGTGACCGAAGGCGATAATCGCAACATCATGGCAGCGCTCATCGCGCAGCGCATGTTCCACATCAAGCGCATCGTCGCACGCATCTACGATCCGCCGCGCGGCCAGATGTACCGGGAGCTCGGCGTCGAGACGGTCTGCCCCACGACGGTCGGCGCGAAGTTGATCCGCGACCGCCTCGTCGACGTTCCATGGGATGGGCTGCGTCCGTTCGACTTTGGTCGCCTTACCGCGCTGGCGGCGAGGGTCGGCGACGAAGCCGCCGGGAGGCGCGTCAGTGAGATCGAAAGCGCGGGGCGCATTCGCATAGGCGCGATACGGCGCGGACCGGGCAAAGTGCTGGTCGCGACCGAGGACGCGGTGCTCGAGCGCGGCGACGAGGTGCATGCCATCGTTTCACCGGACGCGGTCAGCGATTTCGCCAAGTATTTCCGCGAGGCGGCGCGGGCCGAGGCTCTGGCATAATGTTCATACTCGTCGTCGGCGGTGGGAAAGTCGGCTCCTATCTCACGCGAGCACTTCTGGCCGACGGTCACGAGGTCGTCGTCATCGACAAGAACGAGCGCAAAGCCAAGATGCTCGAGCGACTCGTCGATCGCGAACTCGTGCTCGTAGGCGATGGCTGCGACCCCGTGGTCCTCGAAACCGCCGGCCTCGCCCGAGCCGACGTCGTCGTTGCCGACACCGGCGATGATGAAGACAATCTCGTGGTGGCATTGCTTACGAAGAGAAAATCCAAGGCGCGCTGTATCGCCCGCGTCAACAATCCGCGCAACCGGCAGATCTTCGAGTCACTCGACCCGGTAGACCCGGTGACGGTCATCTCGTCGACCGAGATCATCCTCGACGTTTTGCGCGAATACGTGAGCGCGGCTGGGCATGGACCGCTGATCGAGCCGCTTCACCTCTTCGGAAAAGGGAACCTGCAGCTCGTGAAGATCGGCGTTCAGCCGACCTCGGCGCTCGCCGGTAAACCACTGTCGAGCCTGCATCTCCCCGAAGGCTCCGTCGTCGTCGCCATCGACCGGGCAAACACCGAAGTCGAGATTCCGAGTACCGACACCGTCGTCCGCGCCGGCGACGAAATCATCGCGATCGTGAAGAGCGGCGCAACCGAACAGATCGCCGAACTCCTCGCAGCCCCAGCGTAGCGCAGTTCCGTCACGCCCGTCTCCTCTCACGACCAGTAGGCCGGCCGCCACGCGGGTGCGCCGCGTCGCCCGTCATAGACGGTGCAGGAATTGCCCACCAGCGGAAGCGGGTGGAAATCAGCGCCCCGCTTCCGCTGTCGAGCTTGCGCCTACGTGCGCGCTAGCATCTGCGTGCTGAGTTGCCGTAACCGCTCCTCGACGTCCATCTGGCTTGTGACCAGGTTGGAGATCTCGGCTCCGTTACCGATCGTGCTCGGCCGAGGGCCTTCACCGCGATGAACCGCCGGTTCGGCGGTCGCCACCGCACCGGCAGGCCCGGCACCCTGAAGTTGCTGGTGCGGTGCTTCAAATCCGGCTCCGAGCGGCACCTGCGGGATTCGCTTGGCAAGGGTTAGCGAGCACGGACGTTGATCGAGCTGTAACGTGTACGATTTCCCCAGCAGAGAAAACGCAGCACGCAATCGGAGATCGAACGTGATCAGCCCGTTCTCACGAAGGAAGTCCGGCGATGGGGTCCACCGGTAGTTCACTAGATCGAAAATCAGCGAGATGTCGACCGTCCGGACCAGCGCGACGGGGACTGGGATATCGCTGAGGTGGACGACCCTGGACTCGTTGTCTTGGAGAGGCTCGACGATCAGCGGGGTCGACTTCATCGGACCGGCCGTCGCCGTGAACACGGCTTTGATATACGGACCCGCCGGTGCGGGTTTCTCGGTAACCTCGTAAAGATCGCACGTCATGCCGACGTGCGTGTCGAGTATCGGAATGGTGTCGCCGTACGCGTAGTGCTTGCGAAACACTTCTGACATTGTAGTAGCCCCTTTCGTGTTGAGTGTCGTGCTAAAGCCCACCACAACGGGCTGCTGCCAATGATAGTCCCTATTGCCGCGCTTGTCATTGAGTGTGCGGCAAGATACTCGGACGACAAACGAGCGGCTTGACGAAAAGCCGTCGTGCTGCCGCTAAGGAATTTCTAAGGAGCGTGATGGAGCGTTTCTCGAACGCTCGTGCTTCGCGTGACGCTCTACGAAACGTGGGTAGAATCTCTACCATGAAGATACACAAGAGAAACGGAGTCGCTGCGAGCGTCGGCTTGGCCGCTGGAGCGACTGCGATCGCGTTGCTGCTCGGCAGCGCACCCGCCGTGGCAAAGCCGAGTTACGCGGTGCACGTGCCATCGATCAAGCGAACGGTGCCGTTGCACGAATCGTCGATCAAGGGAACCGTGCGTTCGTTCGAACTCCCGTACAATCTCTACGTCCACGACAACCGCGGGTACCTCGATCACGTGGTGCTCCATCAGGGAACCATCATCAATCCAACGGGTCTCACGCTGCAACCGGGTATGCGCGTGACCATCTACGGGCGCCCGGAGGGCAACGTCTTCGCCGCCTACGAGATCAACACGCCGTATCAGTACGTTCCGCCGATCGATTACTATCCGTATGGCGCATATGCGTACGGACCCTGGGGACCGGGCTGGGGATGGGGTTGGGGCTTCGGCTGGGGTGATGACGACGACGAGTGACCGTGGTGGCGGTGCGAGGTACATCCAAGTCTTCCCGACGTCGTACAAGAGCGATACGCGCCGTACGTGCCAGCCAGCGATCTCGGTGAAGAGCGCTCGGCCGATTAGTGGGTATGCGCGAAGTTGCCGATGCGCGCGCCGGTCGCCTTGATCGCGTCGAGCGCAGCGTGCATGCCGAGGGGTTGCGCCGGGCGTCCTACTGCCGTGAAATACCACGCCGGGTCGATGTTCAGCGTTCGTGTTTGAATCATCGCGACGCGAACTTCGCGTAAGAACGCCTGCATTGCGGCAACTTCTTCTTCATCATCCGTAACGCCGGGATGCGTGAGGAGATTGAGCGAGACGCGTAAGCCTCTCTGAACGGCTATCCGGACCGATTCGAGCACGTCGTCGAACCCGTACCCGGTGGGACGATAGTATGCAGCGTAGACACTATGGCGAAACGAGTTGAGACTGATCCGAACCGCGTCGAGTCCCGCGTCGATGCAGCGCGACAGCGCTCTTGGGAGGCTGCCGTTGGTGTTCATGTTGATCGTGCCGTTCGAGCGTTGTACGCGAACGCGCTCGATCGCGCGTGCGATTGTGGTCGAACGCAAGAGCGGTTCGCCTTCGCAGCCTTGGCCGAACGAGACGATACCCTCCGGCACACACTCGAGGTGTCGTAGAGCTATGCGCGCGAGTTCCTGCGCCGAAACTTCGTAAGCAATCCGCTCTTGCGGCGATGGAATTCCGGCATCGGCATCCAGCTCGGAGATGCAGCCCACACACCGCGCATTGCAGCGAGGCGATACCGGCAACGCCGCCTCGCCTCGCTCGAGAAAAACGTTTTGCGCTGTGAAACAACCGTACTCGAGCGCGCAGCGCGCGAGTTGCCGCAAAACGCGGTTCTCCCCATCCGCGGCGGCGCACTGTTCGACGAGCGTCTCCAGTTCGCCGTTTGCGAACCGGCGTGGCGACCAGACCTCGTCCTCGTCGGTCTTCATCGCCGCTACGTGCAGCAGGTCGCCAACCGCGCACGTGAACGTATAGCCGAAGAGCGGCAGCGGCTGAGCCGACGGTTCGGCAGCGTACGCCGGAACCAACAGACGGGTATAGCCGGCGGGAAGCGCCGCCGCGAGCGCGTGACGCCGTATCTGCGTGCCCGATCTCGTCAACGGCCGCCGTTGCGGCAAGAGCATCGGCATCGTTCCGGGTGGCGCCGGCATCAGTTCGTTCGCCAGCGGTTCTCGGATGATGCCGCCGTCGGCGAGCGGTGCAACGGATTCATCGAAGTATATGCGTCCACGACGGTCGCAGTACGCGAGCGCGGCACTCATGGCACGCCGACGGTTGCCTCGAAGACGCGCTCAGCCGGACCTATCATGCAGAGCGTAGTGCCGTCCCATTCAATCGTCAACGTGCCGCCGGGAACCACGACTTCCACCGGCGAGCGCACGAGACCGCGCTCGATTACCGCTACCGCACATGCGGCGGCACCGGTGCCGCATGCCTGTGTCTGACCGACGCCGCGCTCCCAGTGACGAGCGCGCAACGTATGTTCGTCGACGACGCTGACGATGTGGACGTTGACGCCGTCGGGGAACTGCTTCTGAAACTCGGCTGCGAGGTTATCGAGGTTAACCCCTTCAATCGAATCGCGAACCACGACGACATGCGGATTGCCGACTCTTATAACTTGAAAATAGAGCGGTAGCCTCGAGGTGCTTCCCTCGACGTCGCTCAGCGCTCGCGCGCTTCGCTCGCTCGGGATGACAGGAGCCGGCAGCGCAACTTTCACGCGGTATTCGGGCGAGCGCGAGATGACTTGCGTCCGTACGATTCCGGATTCGGTCTCGATTGAGAGCGTATCGCCCTCTCCTTCCTCATCCAAATAGCGCGCGAAGCAGCGGATACCGTTACCGCACATCTCCGCCTCGCTGCCGTCGGCATTAATGACACGCATGGTTGCGGCCGCTCCCGCAGCAGCAGGCTCGACCAACAGGAGACCGTCCGCGCCGATACCGCTGCGCCGGTCGCACAGGAAGCGCGCGAGCCCGGCCGCGTCGGCAACTGGGTCATGGCGCGCGTCGACGATGACGAAATCGTTGCGGGCGCCGTGCATCTTGGTGACGTGCATCGGCGCCGAGTTATGTCCAGCCAAGTTTTTCCCTTGCGAAATCGGCGAGAGCAGCCGGTGAGACGTGCTCCGCGCGCTCGCCGCGGAACCACGTCCGCTGACGCCGCGCGTACTGCCGCGTCGCTCGGACGAGCGACGCGCGCAGTTCGGACGGCGTGCTCCATCCTCGGAGATATGCCAGGGCAAAGAGATCGGA
>JAKAPO010000155.1 GCA_021807065.1 bacterium | reverse complement strand
TCAGCGAGAGCCGCAGTTTCGGCGAGACATCGTACGTAATCCCGAGATTGCCACTAATGAGGCTAGGATCCCGGTACTGTCCCGGAGTCGCAAATCTTCCGGTCTGCGGGTTGGGGATGTATAGCACCCCGGCGGCGTTCGAGAACGCGGGCTGGGTGATGCTGACCCAATCGCAGTTGTTTGCGGTCGGGGAGAGCGGCGGGACGACCCCGTCAGCTGCTTGAGTGGCGCTGCACGTTCTGGGATCGACTCCCGTTACGTCCATCGGGCCGCCATACGACGAACCCTCGACGAACTGGAAGCTGGGCGTAATGGCCAGCTTGTTCGCCCGGAAGTTGAGGATCACCGTGCCGGTCCATGGCGAGTCGAAGTAGGTCGTCGACGGATTGCTCGTCGGCGACAGGCCGGTGTCTGCCGGTGCGTACCAACCGTTCGGATCGAGCAACGGCTGAGAGGCCATGTTGTAGTACGGGTTGACGATCGTGTTGACGCTTCCGTCACCATTCACGCTTCCACAGACACCGCCGTCCGTTACGGGATTCGGCGAAGTGGCTCCGGCATAGCAGGGCTGTCCGCCGCCCGCCCTCGTGAGCGCGTTGAAGGCCGCGATAGCCGAGTTCGTTGTGACGATCTGATTCACGCCGAAGAAGGGTTGGTACTGGACCGCCGAGTTGAGATACGTCGCGGAGACCATTGCCGCAATGCCGTTCTGGGAGAAGTCCCCAACGGTCAGTGCAGCCTCCACGCCGTAGCTGCGGAACTGCCCGACCGGCGCCTGCGTGACGAAGTTCGCGCCGATGAAGGACTGCTCTTGATACGCGCCGATGTGATCGTAGAACGGTGAGATCTTGAAGCTCACCCTCGTTCCTGGGATGTGCTGTTCCCACGAGAAGTCGTACTGCCCCGAGCTCATCTCGGGAATCGCGTGGAACGGCGACAGGAAACCGAGGGGCAACGTCGCGTTCCAAACGTTCAACTCGTTCCCGGAGTATGCGAGGTACTGCACCGACGCCGAGATCGGCGGCTCGGTGTGGCGCCCGACTGATAGCCGCAGGACGGTGTCCGGCCCGGCTTCGTACGTGATCGCGCCGTCAGCGGACCAATCGGAAATCGTATACGCGGGCGGAGAGGCACCGGTAAACGGCGGGTGATGGTAACCGCCGGGACACACCGTCGTGTAGTGAACCGGTGCCGGCGGGGCCTGACCCGGCGGGAGCGGATAGCTGTAGACGGTCCCGACGCTGTTGACGCAGACGTCCTGAGCGATAATGCTCGCGTAGAACTGCGTCCACGGTGTGTTGCCGTTCGCAAGGTCGTACGTGTAGTTGTCGTAACGCAGACCGGCGTCGATCACCCAGCGATCGCTGGGTCGCCACTCGTCGGTCAACGAGACGAATGCGAACTTCGGCTCGACAGTATTATACGAGCCGTTTGCAGACCCGTTCCACAGTGTCCCCCAATACGCTCCGGCCGCGCAGGCCGGTGACGGGCAGGGCGCCGTCCCGGTCGGACCGGCAACCGAGTTACTCTGGTACGAACCGCCGGGAACGCAGAGCACTTGCGCCCCGGTCGTGGGGTCGTAGCAGTTGTATCCGCTCCCGGATTTAGCGATGTAACCGATTGGGGAGTTGGTCGCCAAATACCCGGTGTTGTACCAGCGCGTCGTTCGCGCGGTCACGTAGTTGCCGGTCAGCTGAATCAGGTTCTGGTCGTTGATCTGATCGGCGAGTTGGATCTCGCCACCGGCCGTATGCGTGGGCAGCTCGTAGTCGCTTGCCACACCGACGTAACCCGGCCCCAGACCATTAATATACGCATCCCAAACATCGTTGGGGCCGGCTTGGAGCCAGTCGGAGTACATCGAGTACACAAACGTGCGTACGTAGGCATTGTCACTGAACGGATGCGTCCATTGCAACTTAATGGCCCCCATATCGTTGTAGATGGTGTCACGAGCGTTCAGTGGAAGCTGCGCGTACGCCGGACGGTTGGTCGGGCTCGACGGCTGGTAATACCAGATTGGGGTGTGCCCGGCGATATTCGTGCCGAAGGGTAAGTTGTAGACGTAGGCGTCCCAATACTTGGGATAGTTCCCCGCGCAAATCCCTTGGGGCGCCTGCGGCGTCGGCGCGCACGTGGGCGCCACGTAGCCGAAGGTCGTCTCGTCGAGCGTCAGCGGACCGTATCCCCCGGCGTCCGACGGGCTGTTATAGAACGAGCTTTGCATCATCGATGCGCTCCAGAGCAGCTGGATATCGTCCCGCTGCCCGTCGCGCCGCGGTATTCCAAGATGCAGGTTGATCACGTCCTCGCGATCGACGATGCCCGACTGGCCGCCGTAGGAACCCAAGAAGTAGTCCCAGCAGCCGGACGACCCGGTCCCGTAGGCCGGATCGTGATTCGGTTGGCTCGGCATGAGCGTGCCCAACGTGCAGAGGCTGCGGTCGCCGACCCCATTCGTGTTGAAGCCAATCGCTGCCGGGCAGGTTGCCGTGTACGTGCAGAAGATTCCGGCGTACCCGTAGCCGGCAAAGGGCTGGCCCGGCGTCTCCAAACCTGCGCCGTTCTGCTGATCGAAATAGCGAAACTGCTGGTCGTATCCGCGGATGCCGACGTAGTACGTGAAGTTACGGTCTGGCGTTGCGCCACCCGCTTCGAACGACAACCCGTGATAGAAGGCGAGGGCAGCAACACCAGCCGTGAGCGAGGCGTAGCCGGGGTACGTCCCCGTCTTGATGACCTCGTTGATAAACCCGCTCGTGCCTGCAGACGAGTTGCTCGCCGGCGCACCGCCGGTGTAAACCTGCAACTCCTGCAAACCGAGATTCGATTCGGTCGAGCCGTTGTAGTTGTCGAAGGCGCGATTGACGGGGATGCCGTCGTATTCGTAGCTCGTGAAGAAACTCTGCTCGCCGCGAATGTAGACGCCGCTGAAGTTCCAGCCGGCCGCCGCCCCGCCGTTGGTCTCGTTGACACCTGGAACGGCCGAAATGGCGGAATACGCCTGGTTGAGCTGCGCTCCGGCGCCGAGCGCCGCGGCAGCCTCGGACTGCGTCGCGTTGACATTGTAAACGTCGGCGCCGACGCCGGGTTTCACCAGCGCGGCAGCGCTCGTCCGTGCCGTCGCGATGACTTTCAGCACGCGCGGTGTGACGATACTGATCGTCTGCGTCTGGTCGGCCAGGACGGTAAGTCCCGATTGCGCGACCGTCTGATAGCCGTCTTTGGTGACGGTGACGCTATATGTATCTGGGGCAAGCGTCAGGAAGACGAAATGTCCCGACGCGTCCGTCGTTGCGGTCGCCGTCTCCGATGGCGAGACTGCCCTTACGGTTGCACCGGCAACCGGGGCGCCCGCGTCATCGTGAACGTAGCCCGCGATACCGCCGGTGACGCCTGCCAGTGCCCATGTTCCCTGGAGCAGGAAAGCCACCGTGAATAACGCGGCTGCTACCGCATGACGGAGGGTCCGTGATGTGCACATGTACTTCAACCCTCAATCTGCAATGGGAGTAATGTCACGCCTGTAGCAGCTCGAACCGATGGCAAAGAGAAGTCCCAGCGGATGGCCTGCAGCAAGCGCGTACCACCACGATAGCAGCTCGCGCTCGGCTCGTATTGAACAATCGGCTATAGCGCGGTCCTTCGTCCGCAACGCCAATAGCCCGAGTATCTCGCGATCCGGGCTATTGCGTTGAGGTAATGCGTTCTTGTATCTTACTCGGATACGCCGGCGCTATATAGAACGATCCGACACACCCGATACGACGCGCAATCTCGCGAAACGCGGATCCGCGGCGATTTCGGTGGAAACGTATCCTTGGTACTCACCGTGCAGGCGTTTCAACAACGCCAGCGCATCGCTGCGCCGGCCTACCGCCGCCAAAGCGGCAGCCAAGTCGTCGGTGGCGATGTCGTGCGCATGCGCCTGCGCCATCGCAAGCATCGTCCGAGCCCGGGAAAGGCGGCCCGTCTTCGCGTAGGCGCTGGCCAGAAGTACGGCTGCCTGCGGCCGGCATGAAGGGCATATCTGCGCGATCTGCCGGAAGGCATCGATAGCCTCTGCAGCCTCTCCTTCCTGCTCGTACGCGACGCCAAGCACCTCGTAGGCCGCTTCAAGCTTCGGCGAAAGCTCGAGCGCCTGGCGAGCGTACGAGATCGCCTCGGGATACCGTCCTAGCAGATACGCAGCGTTCGACAGATCGACGACGACCGCCACGGAGAGCGGGTCGAGTTCCGACGCTCTGCGTAACTCACGGTACGATCCTCGAATGTCTCCGTGCTCCAGCAAGAAGGTGCCGTACCATTCGCGAGCGATCGCGCTCTTGGGATCCAACGCGATAGCGCGCTGGAGTCGTGCGCGAGACGATTCGGTCGCACCGAGTACCGCGTACGCATCCGAGCTGTTCGGATCGAGTTCGATAGCCTTACGGGCGAACGCGCGTGCTCGCGCGATGTACACGAGCGACGAGCCAGGCCCATACCCTTGGTATCCAGTGACGGCGTTCGCCAGAGCTAAACCGGCGTATCCTTGCGAATCCTGAGGATCGGTGTCGATCGCCTGCGTGAAGTACCGCATGCTCCTGGCGACCGCAGTTCGGGTTCTAAGATCCCAGTAGTATCTCCCGATCGCATCGAGGCGTGCAGCCTGTCGATCCGATGCCGTACGTTCCGAGGACTGGTGCGCGTGAACGATGGCAACCGTTACGGTGACGACGGCGAGAACTGTAGCCGCTACCGCCGCAACCGATCTCAGGAGCAACCGCCTCGAGACTCGGTAGCGGGCGCGCTCGGGAGCAAGTTCCACGTGATCCACGCGGCGAACCGCACCGCTGAACGAGTATCCGCGCCCGGGAACGGTATCGATGGCCGCAACCCCCCAACGTTTGCGGAACTCTCTTCGCAAAACGTGAATGTTCTGGGCGAGGCTCGCCTCGTTGACGTCCTCATCCGGCCAGATTCTGTCGAGAAGAGCGTTCTTCGACACGACTTCGCCTGGCTGCTCGATCAACGCCAGCAGCGTCTCCACGACCTTGGGTCCTAGCGCGACGCGCTCTCCGCGATCGAACAACCGCAGACGCGGCACATCCAATAGGAACGGGCCGAACTGGTAGGCGCCGCCCTCCGGGTTACCTTCGAGCGTCTCCAACATCATTGGATATTTAACGTTTCGCCGCGGAAAGACTCACGCCCCGCTATCGACCCGCCGCGTCTCTGGACGGCACCGCCGCGTGTCATCGTCTCTCTCCGAGGTGCTACCCTCCGACAATGCCGAAGCGAGACATATGAGCGAGACATATGAGCGAGACATATGAACGTACGAACCCTCGGGGCAACATACCTTCTCATCGTTACGCTCGGCGCCGGACCCGCTGCGACGACGACCGCGGCAACGCCGACGCCCGCACCTATCGATATCTTCGTTCAGGCGATGCGGCGTCTGCGATCGTATCCTGCACCGGCGTACGCTATCTGCATCGATGCTTGGACCATACACTACTACCAACGGCGAACCGGTCAGGAGTTCACTCGGTCTTCGTTGCGCCGGTTTGCATATCGAACAGCCGATCACATGGAAAACGCAGTCGATGGCTGGCCAACCGATGGAACCCATCTCCCTAACGCGTGGATTGGAAAAGAATTTGTTGGACCCGACGCCTGGCTGATACGGCCGAAACCCTTGCCAACAGCGAACCCTGCCGAACCGGATGTCGGCCGCGGGCTCGGTGTGATCGCCACCATCAGCGTCACCGCCTCTCCCATCTATGCCATCACGCTCGCCGGCGTCGAGAGGTTGGGGGTTCACACGACATACCACTTGGTATTTCGTCCCCTGAGCGATCCCCAAAGGCACAACTTACGCGACCTTTGGATCGATACCAAGACGTACGACCTCTGGAAAGCGCACTATACCTCCACGTACGTCGCAGATGGTGGTTCAAGCCCTTCCGACGTCACGACGATCTTTGCTCCGGTCGCAGGCTATTGGATGGCGACGGAAACGACCTGGACGTACGTTCCCCCGCTCGCCTTCGGAAAGGCCGCGCTCGTTCTCGACGCGACAACTCGTCTGATGGTTTTTCCGAAGGAGCTGCCGGGCTGGCTCTTCGACCAGCGCCGATACGATCGCCATCGCCACCGACACGAACCGGACTATCTCGC
>JAKAPO010000154.1 GCA_021807065.1 bacterium | reverse complement strand
AACCAGCAAAAGGTGCAGGTCGCATGTGCGGCCGTTCATCATCCCGATCTGCTGATCTTGGACGAACCGTTCTCCGGGCTCGATCCGGTCAACGGGAACATCTTGCTCGATCTGCTGCTCGCGCTTCGCCGAGGCGGTACGACTCTGGTTCTGTCGAGTCACGAGATGTGGCAGCTCGAGCGGCTCTGCAGCGAGTTCTGCATCATTTCCCAAGGGAGAACCCTAGCTTCCGGAACGCTCGCGGACCTGCGCAGCGAATGGCCGATGCGCCGGATTCGCGTTGCACCCGCCGGCGACGCTGCCAAATCGGTACTCGGACGCATCGCTGGTGCACGACTGGGAAGCGAAAGCAACGGCGCGCTGGAGGCCGATCTTCCGCGAGAGACGGACCTGGCCGCACTGCTGCGCCGGCTCGTAGAAATAGAGGCGATCGTCGCCTTCGAACCGCTCGAACCGACGCTGCGCGATCTCTATCTGCGCGCGGTCGGCGAAGCGCAGGAGCGCTAAGGAGCCTCTGAAATGTCGCAGTTCGGCACGATTTACCTCGCGGAACTCCTGCGCCGGCTTCGCTCGCGTGCGTTCATCGTCGGACTGTTCTTTGGGGGCGCGGGCGTAGCGCTCATGACGTGGTTTCCATCGCTTATCGCCTCGATGCAGTTCGCACAGATGCGCACGGTCGCACTGGCCGGACCGCCGGCGCTCGTGGTTCCCGCGAAGACATTGCTCGAGCGGAGCGGTGACTTTGCGGTGCACGTCGTGGCGATGCCGAAATCTCCTACGACCGCCGCGACGCTGGCGCGCTTGCGCGTCGGCTCCCTCCTCGAGCTCTCGCAGCGATCGCAACGCCTAAGAGTCACGATCTATACGCGCGATCCGTCCGACGTTCGCACTGCCACGGTTCGCGGACCACTGCTGCCGCTCCATCTCGCTCTCTTGACGCACCGGCCGCCCGAACAATTGCGCCGGGAGTTGAATTTTCCGATCGTGGTTCGGTCGGTTGAACGATTCAGCACGAGCGCGGCGTCAACGGCCGGGCACACGATTGCATTCGTCATGCTGTTCCTGCTCTACATGCTCATCGTCTTCAACAGCCAGCTCGTGCTGACGTCGGTTGCGGAAGAGAAGACGAGTCGCATAGCGGAACTGCTGGTCTCCTCGGTTGACTTGGCGACGCTGCTCGTCGCTAAGGTTCTCGCGTCGACGACCCTCGCCGTGTTGCAGATGGCGGCGTGGGTCATCATAGGATTCGCGCTTTCACGCGGCGCACCGGCCGTGCCGGCGGTCGGTAACGCCGACAGCGCCTTCGTGTCCGTCTCGCTGTCCGCGTTGCCGCTCTCGACGATCCTCGGTTTCCTCGCGTTCTTCGCGTTGGGCTTCTTGCAGATGGCCGTGCTCTTTGCCGGCGCCGGTTCGCTCGTCAACCGCACCGAAGATCTTGGGGCGATCAGCGGTCCGCTCTTTCTTCCGGTGATCGCCGCCTTCGTCGTGGCGATCGTCGCGCTGTCGAATCCCGATGCCCCCTTCGCAGTCGTTTGCAGTTTCCTTCCGGTTCTTTCGCCCTTCGTCATGTTCTCGCGTCTGGCAGTTTCGAACGTACCGCTCGTGCAACTGCTCATGGCAGGCGCAATCGACGTCGCGTGCGTCATACTGTTTTCGCTCGCCGGCGGACGGCTCTACAGGGTCGGGATGCTCTTCTACGGCCGCGCACCCTCCTGGCCGCAGGTTGCTCGGACGATATTCAGTAAGCAAAGCTAACGCAAAGCGGGCAGAATCTTAACAAACGGCAGCGCTGCGACCGTATCCGGCGCGACTATTATGAGGTATGGCATCACCGATTCGCCGCGTTCTATCGGTACATGTCGCGTTCGCGCTGGCCACTCTTGCGCTGATCTTGCCGTTTGTCGTCTTCGCAGCGCGCGACCCGTCGCTCGTCGCTTCACGCTCGGCCATGGCCGAGGCGCAATTCGGCCAGGCCTCGACGTTGCAGACGCTTCGACTCTATCTCGAGAAGCTGCGTGCCGCTCAGGAAGGGCTCTGGCTCGAGAAGACACGCACCTCGCAACGTACCTACTCGACTGCTCGCAGGTGGTTCGAGCAGCACCTGCAGAGCGTCGCGTGGTGGAATCGCCAGTTAGCCGGCAGCCTACGACTGATGTACCGAGGCTACGTGGGAGACACGGCGCAGGCTCTACGTAGCGCGCCGGCACGACCGCCGGCACGCCTCAGCCGCGATTACGCGCAGTTCGAGCAGAGACTCTTCTCGCTCACCGCACAGGCGTACGACCGCGCATATACGTCCCAGGACGGCTACCTCGCATTCAAAGACCGGTCGCAGCACCTGATGCTCGCCTTCTCGATCGTTGTGGCCCTTGCGACAGTAGTCTTGCTCGCGCTCTCTCAACTCTACCGCATACGGTGGCAGCGCTCGGCCGAGGAGCGAATCACGTTCCTAGCGGAAGCGGCCGCAAAAGACTTTCTTACGGGGCTGCGGAACCTGCGTGCCTTCGACGAAGATCTGCCCAAGGCGGCGGCGATCGCGCAACGCAACAATCACCCAATCTCGCTGATCGTTTTCGATCTCGACGGCTTCAAGGAGACGAACGATCGTTTCGGTCATGCAGTCGGTGATACGTTCCTCAAGTACGTCGCCGGGCGCCTGAACGGCTTGCGGGAAGGCGACGGCGTCTATCGCCTTGGTGGCGACGAGTTCGCGATCGTCCTGGCAGGTACGCCGGCTGCCGGAGCGGAGGTTGTCGCTCGCCGTTTGCGCACGCCGGTCGCAAACGAAGGGCGGCTCGTCACGCTCTCCGCCGGTATTGCGGAGCTTCGTCCGGGCGAGCCGCTGAGCGACTGGCGCGAGCGCGCCGATATCGCGCTGTACGAAGCGAAACGACGTGGCGGCGACACCGCGGTGCTCTACGCTAGCATCGAGGAGCAGTCGCATTTCGTGGGCGCGCAGGCGGCATCGCGGATTCGCGAGCTTCTCGAATGCGGCGAAATGGAGACGGCCTTTCAACCGATTTGGAATCGTTCCGTGAGCGAGATCGTTGCCTTCGAAGCGCTCGCACGGCCGCCTCAGCGATACGGATTCACCGGTCCGCAGGAGGCGTTCGACGCCGCCCAACGCATAGGGCGCATCGTCGAACTCGACTACCTGTGCATGCAGTCGGCGCTTCGCGCAGCGCGCGATCATCATTTGCCCGCACATATCTTCTTGAACGTCACGCCCGCCACGCTCGAACATCCGCTCTTCGAAGCGGCATCGATCGAAACACTGCTCGCCGAATACGACATCGCGTCCCAGCGCGTCGTCATCGAGATCACGGAACGCACGATCAAGGATTTGCCCGCTCTCGTGCGCAGTGCGGAGAAGCTTCGACAGTTGGGAGTACGGATCGCGCTCGACGATGCCGGCACGGGTAGCACGGGTCTAACCTTGCTCAGCTCGCTGACATGTGATTTCGTGAAAATCGATCGATCGCTCCTGACCGAAGGTCAGGCTCCGAAAGGGCGGGCAGTTCTCGCAGGCGTTCTGGCAATCGCGGACGCTATGGGCTCCTGCCTCATCGCCGAAGGCATCGAAACGCAGGAGCAGCTGCGCTTCGCAGCCGGTTTGCACCGCGTGCCGCGAACGCGCAGCCTCGGCGTGCAAGGCTTCCAGGGCTTTCTCTTCGGGGCTCCGCAGATTCTCGCCCCCTCCTGCAACGCCGAGACGGTCTTCGGCATCCACGGCGACGCAATGTCCGCCGCGCAATAAGGATCCGCAACGTCGAGCCGCAATGCGGCCGAAGCAAAGCGTGGCGCCAGGCCAAGCCCAACGTGGCCGACCGTTTGAAGCGTGGAGCGCGTAAAGACTCCGTAATTTCGTTTGCAATCCCTTGCCCGGCTGTAAACCTAGCGGCTTGCCGGGTCGATGGAAAGAGCACAGGGAGAGAACCCATGCAATCCATTCTTCGCAAGCACCTCTTGTATTGGCTGCAACGCAACGCCGGCGTACCGTTACGCGCCGTCATCGCGCCGTACGGTTTCGGCAAGACGACCTTGCTGCGCCAGTACGCGCAACAGCGCGAGGCCTGCCGCTACGTCTCCATCGGCAGGCTCCGCCGCCCCACCGACCCGCTGCCGGCAATCCTGTGCGAACGCCTCGGCCTGCCGGTCGACGCCGGGCGAAGCGTCGAAGCGGCGATCGCGGCGCTCGACGCGTTGCCGCCCTGTGAAATCGCCATAGACGAAGTCGACTACCTGCGGGACGAGGAGCGCGACGCACTGTCGATGATCCTGCTGCAGGCTCCGCAACACGTTTCGCTGATACTCGCGGCGCGTTCGCGAGAGATGATCGGCGATCCGCGCCGCTTGCTCGACGGAAGCACGGCGATGCTCGATATTTCGGCGCTCGCGCTCGCGACGCCGGAGATAACAGAGCTCTGCGCCGTGAATCGGGTCGAAGCGACCCAGCCGCAGATCGCGCAACTGTTGGAGGAGAGCGAAGGCTGGCCGGTAGTCGTGGCCGGCGCGGTTCGCGTCGCGGCGGAGCGGGAAAGCGATCTCTCCGATGCGATACAGCACTGGAGCGCACGTTGCGGTGCTGCTTTGCGCGAGACGATCACCTCGGACGCGGCGGAATCTGCGCTCGGGCCGGCCCTCATGCGGCTCTGTACCGCAGAAGGGAGGGTGGCGAATGACGAGTTGCGAGCGCTCGAGCGCGCCGGCCTATACGTTCGCCGGGTCGATCGAGGTTACGCGCTGCTGCGTGTGGCGGCCGAAACGTTTGCGCCGCAGTGCCAGGATCCAGCGACCCTCTCCGACCTGCCCCCGATCTTCGTCCAACTCTTGGGCGAGTTCGAGGTACGCATCGGCGGACGGCGCGTCGAATGGGTGCGGCGCAAAGACGCGTTGCTCTTCAAGTATCTCTTGCTCGAGCCGCTCGGCCGGGCATCGCGCCGCGAGCTGGCCGAAGCATTCTGGCCGACGCACGATCGCCAGCAGGCTGCCCAAAACCTTCGGACGACGTGCAGCAACATCCGCTCGGCATTGCGGCGCGTCCTCCAATCTTCACGCGCGGATCTCTACTTTCAGACGGACGGCCGCGACATCACCCTTCGCAACGATCTCGCCGTGACGGATCTTGCGCGCTTCCGTGCGTTCGTTCAAGCAGCTCGTGAAGCGATGAGCGCGCAGCTTCTCGACAAAGCCGTAGACGCATACGAAGCGGCGCGGGCGGCCTATCGCGGGCCGCTCATCGCCGACCCGCCGACGCCGCCGCACGAGGCAGTCGCGCGCGAGATAGATGAAAGCTTCAACGAGGTCCAGCGGCACCTCACGGCACTTCGACGATTCGGCGCCGGCTCGACGGCGCTTGGGGTTCAGGCCGGCGCCGCCACCGCGTAAGCGACTTCGTCGCCGACGTTGATCTCGCGCCGCCGGATCGAACCCGCCGCAAGCTCCAAGACGCTCGAGGCCCCCGCGCAGCCGATATACGGGCGCCATGGTTTGACGTTCTCGACCGCGCGCACGACGCGGCGTTGCGCATCCAGAAAGACCACGTCGATGGGCAGGCGCATGAAGAAGGTGTGAATCGACGAACAGCGCTCGAAGAGCACGCTCTCGTCATTCCCGATCTGCCTTCGCCCAATGAGCCCGACGGTACGCTGCAAGAACGATCGTGCGAAGGTAACTTCGATGCGGTGCTCCATTATAAGACTCCTACTCCGGATGCGCCGTAAAGCCCCGGCGTCTGGGCCAGGGATATAAGGCGGTAGGTGCATAGCGCCTACCCGTGCTAGAGGACGGGGAGCATGTCAATGCGATGGAAGCCGGACGCCAACAGGTGTCCGCTACCGCAAAGCCGAGCAGTGCGAGCACGACGACTGCGAGGGGGTCGAAAGGCAGCACCGATCCCCACGCCGTAGCGCCGCCCGCGCTCGCGAACGCGAGAAATGCGATGCCGTACGACGCGACCAGAATTCGCGTCCGAACGGGCTCGCGAACGGCTGCGGCCAACTTGCAGAGCATCGGAAGCGCGAGAACCGCATCGTATATCCACACGTGAGGACCGCAAACGATCGCTATCAACGCGGTTATGGCCATCGCATCCTCGATCGGGCGCCGGCGTAAGAGAAGCACCAGCGCGGCAAAGAGAACGATCCCAGCTAAGAACGAAAAA
>JAKAPO010000153.1 GCA_021807065.1 bacterium | reverse complement strand
GATCCGCATCGACATGGAGCCGTCTGTGCACGATCCCGTCGCGTTGGTCATTTCCATGGCGAGCGACGTCGAGTCGCCGTGTGTCGCGATGCCCTCCAGGGTCCTTGGCCCGAGATTCTGTCTGCCCGCGGTTACGGTCCAATCCGCGGTCCCAGGCGCCGCGCTGACGGTCGCCGTCCCGCCGGCCGGCATCGATTGCGCAGACGTCGGCTGCGGGGAAGGCAGCGTGCTCTCGATCCTGTAGGTGCGGTGTGCGAGATCGAGGGTAATGTACTCGTGCAGGTTGCACTTTTCGATCGTGGCCGTCTCATTGATGACGTCGTCGGTGCGGATCCAACCGTTGTAGTACGTATACCGCGTGAGCGTGCCGTTGCGCATCGACTGCATGGCACTCATCGCGCCCTGGTAAGCGTTCATGATGCCGCCGAAGAGTCCGCGGTGCTGTGGCGCCGGCGCGTTCGCTGCCGCAACGATGCTCTGCCGGTCGTCTTGGAAGAACCCTGGCGGCTCGGGCGTTCCCGACATCACCAGTCGCGTGATCTCCTCGTATTGCAGCGCCACCGGAGTCGGCGTCGGCTTCGGCTTGTGGATTGCCGCGCTCGTCGGGGTCCGCCCGCCGGCCGCGATGACCACCGCTATCGCAATGACCCAAATGACGGAAAGAAGACGTGCCATGATTCCCTCCTGGGTGCGAACATTCTGGCATGACCAAGATAGCCCTGGTCGCGCGCCGAACTGGAACGCGTGCCGAGTTACTTGCGAGCGGGCGCCCTACCGCCGAAACGCCACATCCAGTTCCGCCGGCCCGACGGTAAACTGTACGCTGAAGAGCTACTCTCGACGCAGGGGTTCGAGAGCGTCTACTCTCTTCTGTACCATCTGAACCCGCCGACGGCGACGCTCGACGTCAAACCGTGGCGCCGGCCCGAATCGGTCTTTTCGCCGAACGAACCGTTGCGCAACCGCCATTTCCGAGTAGGGCGCATCAAGACGTCCGGCGACGCAATTTCGTCGCGAAAACCAATTCTCGGCAACGACGACATCGTGATCTGCGTCGCAGAAGCGATCGAAGCGATGCCCTATTTCTATCGGACCGTCCGCGGAGATGAGCTGCTTTTTATCCATAGCGGACGCGGCAGCATCGAGACGCCGCTCGGCACGCTCGATTACCGCGCCAATGACTACGTCGTCATCCCGGTCGGAATCACGTACCGGCTCCAACCTAAGGACGCGACGCGCATGCTCGTCTACGAAACGAGCGGCCCGGTACAAATACCGAAGAAATACCGCAACGAATTCGGCCAGCTTGGCGAGCACGCACCGTATTACGAGCGCGACTTCCGAGGTCCGGCGGCGCGTGATCCCATTGACGAGCGCGGCGAGTTCGAGATTCGCGTTGCCGGCAAGGAGCGTAATGCGATCTACACGGTCGCATACCACCCGTGCGACGTCGTCGGCTGGGACGGATATTGCTATCCGTATGCCTTCAACCTGGAAGAGTTTGCTCCGATCACCGGCAAGCTGCATCAGCCGCCCCCTGCGCACCAAACGTTCGAGGCACCTGGTGCGGCGTTCTGCGCGTTCGTACCGCGTTTGTTCGACTACCATCCGCTTGCAATACCGGTACCGTACAATCATTCGAGCGTGGATTGCGACGAGGTTCTCTATTATGTTAGCGGCAATTTCATGAGCAGGCGCGGTATCGAGGAGGGATCGATTACGCTCCATACCGCCGGCGCCCCGCACGGCCCGCAGCCCGGCGCGGTCGAGCAATCCCTCGGCAAGAAATCGACGGATGAAGTCGCAGTGATGGTCGACACGTTTGCTCCGCTCCACATCGCGCAGGCGGCTCGCGCATGCGAAGACGAGCAGTACTACCGCTCTTGGGTGGCCGAACCGGCACAAATTTGAGCCGGGGCTACGCGGCCGCGGCACACGCCAAACCCTATGCGCAGGCCACGCCTTTCGCACCAGCCGTGCAACGTCACTTCGTCACCATCTTCAAGGAAGGAGCGCCGTTCGCCACTTGGTAGGGTAATCGGCTTGGAACCACCCCACGTCAGCTCGATCATGCTTCCATAACTACCCGAGGCAGACCCCGATATCGTGCCCGAGGCGAAGAGATCGCCGGGACGAATCTTTGCACCGTTGCTGCGCGCGTGTGCGAGTTGCTGTTCGAACGTCCAGTACAGCCCGCCGGCATTCGTGCGGGCGATCCCTATCGGCCCCATCCCGCGTCTACGCATCTCTTCCGTCTCGAGCTTCACCTCGAGATTGATGTCGTAGTTCGCGTCGCCGGGAATGCGAAGGTAGGACAGGGGCTGCGGATCCTGCTCCGGCGGCGCGACCCGAAAAGGCGCCAGCGCGTCCATGGTCACGATCCAAGGCGAAACCGTCGTCGCGAACGACTTACCGAGGAACGGCCCAAGCGGCTGATACTCCCACGCCTGGATATCACGGGCGCTCCAGTCGTTTACGAGCACGACGCCGAAAATCGCAGCCCTTCCGGTGAGGAATCCGATCTCGAGCTCAAAGTCCAGCATCGTGCTTGCTCCCCAAACCGGTATTGCCGCGCTCGCCGGCTTACGCTGACCGCAAGGCCGCGAAACTGGGGTAGCATCGATCACGATGCTTCCAGCTCGGCCGTGATACCCGATCGGCATCCACTTCCAGTTTGGTAGTAACGGCTCCGCGTTCGGGCGGAACATCTTTCCGAGGTTGGTCGCATGCTGCTCCGAGGAGTAGAAGTCGATGTAGTCGCCGATCTCAACCGGAACGCGCATTCGCGCGCTGCACTGGTCGACGAAGAATCTGGCCACGTTGAGGTTTCGCAATACCGGATCTCCGTCTCGCGCCAAGAGATCCGCAAGCCGCTCCCGCAGCGCCCGCCAAAGCTCCGGCCCTGCTTCCAGGATGGGATTCAGCGATCCGGCGCTGTAACTTGCGCGATCGCCGACGTTTTCCAGTAAGCCCGCTTCGGCAGCAGTACGCAAATCGAAAATGCGATCGCCGATCGCAACGCCTATATGGCCACGCCCATCACGCGCCTCGAAAACGCCATAGGGCAAATTCTCGAGCGGAAAATCGCTGCCGCTGGGAATGGCCACCCAGGACTCGCGCAACTGCGTTTAGGTCCGCAGGATGCCGAGGGCGACCAAGCCGTCCACCGGCTCGGCGAAGCTGCAGCTGCCGAACGAGAGCATTCTTCGCGTGCGAGCTTCGCGCAGCACGTCTTCAATTGCAACAAGGCCTCGCCAGGCGAAACCGCGCGAGTTGAACGTGAATGCTGTCGCGTCTTCTTCTTCAATGACGCGTACCAGGGTCGCAGCATCGCAGTCCCTTGCGAAGCACGATGCGGCAAGCACGTTGAGGAATCCGTGCATTACGAATCCAGCAGCTTCGTTATAACGGCGCACCGGATGATGGAGCCCGGCAGTCACTTTGAACGCTACGCCGGCGTGCACCGCAGCTCTAACGAAGGCGGCGACTGATTCGACCTCCGGAACCGCTTGAGCGCTGACGCCGCCGCAGCGCAGTTTTGCAGATAAGCCGCGCTCGGCGAGCGTATCCATCGCCTCCGCCAAGACGGCAGCGTTGAGATTGCTCGGGATCTCGATTGCGACCGGAAGGTTCGCTGCCAGCGCTGCTAGGCCGGTGTGGACGGTGCGAATTGCCGCTCTGGCAGCACCAACCTCGTTCTCGATCGACAGCGGGATTTCGCACGATTCGGGCTGTGTTCGCGGCGTCGAGGCAATGGCGGTTTCACCATCCAGCAAAACGGCCAACGGTACGCGCGTGCCTCCTTCGAGCGCCGATTCGAGCTCGGTAGTTCGCGCTACAGGCAGGATGAAGCGACCGAGCATCCACCCTTCTCGACCCGATCGCGCGCGTTCGTATTCGGCGGCCGCTTCCGCCATGCCGAGCTGGGCAGGAGGGAAGAGACCCGCGTAGTCGACGATGCGCTCGAAGGCGATGCGAACCGCCGCCGGCAGGAGCGCGGAATCTGTCATACGCGCGCCTTTCGACAGGGCCGCCTGGTTCGCTTCGCCAAGCCCACTTTTGTCATGAGCCCAGCGACGCAACCGAAGCGCCATCCGCTCTCCCAAATCGACTGGGATCATATCGAGTTCTACACCGGCAACGCAAAACAGGCCGCCCACTACTACATGACGGCTTTCGGTTTCGAACAAGCCGCGTACGCCGGACCCGAAACAGGCCTCAAGGACCGCGTCAGCTACCTGCTCGTCCAAAACGGTCTGCGATTCGTCCTGACGTCGAGCCTTCGCCCTGACGACGCCATCGCCGAGCACGTGAAGCTTCACGGCGACGGCGTCCGCGACGTGGCGATTCTCGTCGAGGACGCTCGAGCGGCTTGGGAGGCTGCCCGCAGCGGCGGCGCTCTCTCGATTCTCGAGCCAACCGTCTACGAGGATCGGGACGGCAAGATCATACGCGCGACGATCGCAACCTACGGCGATACGGTGCACTCGTTCGTTCAGCGAGACGAGTACCGCGGCATGTTCGCACCAGGCTTCGTGGAAAGCCGGCGCGCACTGCCGACGAGGAAGACGGGTTTGACTGCGATCGATCACTGCGTCGGAAACGTCGGCTGGGGCGAGATGGACAAGTGGGGCGATTTCTATGCCCGCGTCTTCGGTTTCTCGCAACTTATCTCGTTCGACGATCGTGATATCTCGACCGAGTATACGGCACTGCGATCCAAAGTGATGACCGATCCTCGGCATCTCGTGAAATTTCCCATCAACGAACCGGCACCTGGTAAGAAGAAATCGCAGATAGAGGAATACCTGGATTTCTACCACGGCGCCGGCGTGCAACATCTCGCTATTCGCACCGACGATATCGTTGAAACCGTTCAGGCGCTTTCGGCTAACGGCGTGGAATTTCTCGATACGCCGGATGCATACTACGAGATGTTGACGGATCGCGTCGGAGAGATCGACGAGGCGATCGAGACGCTGCGCAAACTGCGCATCCTCGTGGATCGCGACGATCTCGGTTACATGCTGCAGATCTTCACCAAGCCGCTACAGGATCGGCCGACCGTCTTCTTCGAGATCATACAGCGCAAAGGTAGCCTCTCGTTCGGCAAGGGGAACTTCCAGGCGCTCTTCGAGTCGATCGAGCGCGAGCAGGAACGGCGCGGAACGCTATGACCACAACGATCGCGCGGCTACCTCGCGACGGCGTTGTCGCTCGGCCGCGGGTTCCGGTCGATGCGGTGATGCTCGAACAGCGGGCGGCGGAGCTATCGAAACGCTCGATCAAGACCTCGACAAAACTTGCCGGGATCGACATCGCGATCCGTTGCACCGATCTCACCACGCTCGAAGGCAAGGACTCCGTTGGCCGGGTGCGCTCGCTCTGCGCGAAGGCGATCCGACCGCGTCCGGGCTGGGACGACATCCCGAGCGTCGCGGCCGTTTGCGTCTACCCGAACCTCGTAGCGGTTGCGAAGGAAGCGTTGGCCGGAAGCGGCGTCAAGGTCGCATCGGTTGCGACGGCCTTCCCGAGCGGGCTTGTGGATCTGGATGTGAAGCTCGCCGATACCGCTCAGGCAATCGCTGCAGGTGCAGACGAGATCGACATGGTCATCGATCGCGGTGCATTTCTCGCAGGGCACGAAGAGGCGGTGTTCGACGAGATCGCCGCTATCAAGAACTTGTGCGGCTCGGTCCGCCTCAAAGTGATCTTGGAGACCGGCGAGCTCGGGAGCTATGAAGCGATGCGGCGCGCAAGCGATCTCGCGCTCGAAGCCGGCGCCGATTTCATCAAGTCTTCAACGGGAAAAGTCGGCACCAACGCGACCTACCCGACCGCACTGGTCATGTGCGAGGCGATTCGTGATTTCTACCGCCGTACCAAAGAGCGCCGCGGGCTCAAACTCGCCGGCGGGATTAGAACGACGAAACAGGCATTGACCTATCTCGTGATCGTCAACGAGACGCTCGGTCAGGCGTGGCTGCAACCCGAACTCTTCCGTCTCGGTGCCAGTTCGCTCCTCGATGACTTGCTGATGCAAATGGAGAAGGAACGCACCGGTCACTACGCCGCCGCCGACTACATACCCAAGGACTGATTCCCTGGCACGAGGTTTTGGTAATATGGCTATCCCCGCATTCACCTACGCACCTGCACCCGAACGCGTTCGCCCGAAA
>JAKAPO010000152.1 GCA_021807065.1 bacterium | reverse complement strand
GCCCGTTCCCATGAGCCTTACTTGGCGCTGCATGTTTGCAATGTTGGTGCGCGTCCACGTCGCTGGGTCGATGCCGCGCTCGATCGCCGCGTTCTCCGCCGGCAGGCCGAAGGCGTCCCATCCCATGGGATGCAGCACGTTGTAGCCGAGCATGCGCATCATGCGCGCGATCGCGTCGCCGAGCGTGTAGTTCTTGGCGTGCCCGATGTGCAAATCGCCCGACGGGTACGGGAGCATCTCCAGCACGTAGTATTTCGGACGCCGGCTAGGCGGCGGCGCCGCAAACGTGTGCTCGCGTTCCCAGCGCTCCTGCCACTTGCGCTCGACCGCGCGAAAATCATACGCCTCGGGCATACGCCTTCGTATCGCGCTCGGCGAGCGCGACCCTTCAGAGGTTCCCCTAGCCATCGCGCAGCGCTGTCGTGAAAGACGGCGTATGTTGCGTTACATTGCGGTGACCGCAGGACTCGTACTGGCCGCGCTCGCCATCTTCCATCCAACACCCCGCCCGCCTCAGCTGCTCGCCGGGACGGCCGCGACCGCGGCCGCTCCACCCTCGCACACGGCGACGGGTGGCGTCCACCGCGAACGAGACGCAGGCGGCGAAGAGTGCGGGGCCCGCGTTGCCGGCCGATTCGCCGCAGCGGCAGGCGCCGAAGCAGACGGCATACCTTCTTGGGAACGGTCAGCGTCAACCGCGATGACGGTGCGCTGCTCCGCCGAGTGCCGGGAATCGGCCCGGCGCTTGCCTCCCGCATCGTCCTGCTGCGGCAAAGCGAGGGTGCCTATACGTCGCTCGATCGGCTGCTCGACGTCGACGGAATGAGCGTCTCGCGGCTCGAGCGGGCTAGGCGATACCTTACCCTCTAGGTCCTAGCTTTCCCAAAAGCCTAGCGGGTGTTCCGGTAGTTTCCGCCAAATGATATTTTTACCAATGGCGCAACTGCCTCCCAAGCAGACGCTTCCGCAACTCATTCGCGGAGCGCTCGCACGGCCACGCGACGGCGTGTTGATCGAGCGCGTCGATGGGAAGTGGACGCCGCTGTCCAGCGGCGCGCTGTTGGCGCGCGCCGAAAACGTCGCTGCGGCGCTGCGCGGGGCGGGACTCGAGCAAGGCGATCGCGTCGCCCTGATCTCGCACAACTGCATCGACTGGATCGTCTGCGCGTTCGGGACGCTTTTTGCCGGATGCGTCGTCGTACCGATCTATCCGACGCAAGCGCTCGATCAAACCGGCTATATCCTGGCGCATTCCGGATCGAAGCTCGTTTTCGTCGATACGCCGCAAGGTTTAGATCGGTTGCGCGGCGTCAGTCACCTGCCGCGTGCGATCGTCATGAGCGGCCAAGACGAAGGCTCGCTGCAGAATTTCGAAAGCGGCGGAGCGTCGCTTGCGCGAGCGACGACGAGCGCGAAGCCCGACGACCTTGCCGTCCTCATCTATACTTCCGGAACGACCGGAGATCCCAAAGGCGTGATGCTCTCGCACGACAACGTCGCGTTCGACGCCCAAACCTCGTATGCGTACGGTTTTGTCGGCATCAAGAAGGGTGACGTCACGCTCTCCGTCCTCCCGTACTCGCACATCTACGAACATACGATCGTCTACATCTATCTGCTCGGCGGCGTGCACTATTACATCACGCACGATCCAGCCGAATTGCTTCACGATTTGCAGGACGTGCGACCGATGTCGATGACGGCCGTTCCGCGCATTTTCGACCGCGTGCTCGCCGGCGTCATGTCCACCTCCTTCGCGTACGGTGGTTTGCAGGCGAAACTCGTACCGTGGGCGTTACGCATCGGGCGTAACTACGCGTACGCGCGCACGTTCGGGAGCGGTGCCCGATTCGGGCTCCCGTTGCGATACGCGCTGGCGAAAGGGTTGGTGTTGAACAAGATCCGTAAGCGGTTGGGGCTCGACCGCGTCAAGTTCTTGACCAGCGGCAGCGCACCGCTGCACGTCGACACCGCGATGACGTTCCTCGGCATGGGTTTGCCGATCATGCAGGGCTATGGGCTTACCGAAACCTCGCCGGTCGCCACGGTCAGCCGTTTTTCCGCAAACCGCTACGGCGCGGTCGGCAAGCCGATTCCCGGCGTCGAGATCGCGATCGCCGAGGATGGTGAAGTGCTCGTACGTGGGCGCAACGTCATGAAAGGCTACTACCGAGACGACGAAGCGACGGCCGCCGCCGTCCAAGACGGCTGGCTGCACACCGGCGACGTCGGCCGGCTCGAGAAAGGCTTTCTCTACATCACCGATCGCAAGAAGGAAGTTTTCAAGACCGCTGGCGGCAAGTGGATTTCGCCGGCGCGCATCGAGTCGGCAATCAGGAGATCGATCTACGTGACGCAGGCGATGGTCGTCGGGGCCGGCCGTCCGCATCCGATCGCGTTGATCAACGTCAACTGGGAACTCGCCAAGAGAGCGCTCGCGCTCGCCCCGAATCTGAGCGCGGAGCAGTTGGCATCGCGCGACGACGTCCAGCGCTTTCTCACCGCCGAGGTCGAGAAGCAGACCGCGGACCTCGCGACGTTCGAACAAGTCCGCAAGATCATCATCATCCCGCGAGAGTTTACCGTCGAGAGCGGCCATCTCTCGCCGGCGATGAAAATCAAACGGCGTGTAGTGGAGCAACAGTATGCAAACGAGATCGACCGTGCCTACGAAACCGCAGCCTATGCCCATGCTTAACGTTCGCCTGGGAACCGTGCACCCGCACGAGGTGCACCCGGTCGACGAGATTCTGAGGGGCCCAATCAAGAGCAAGACGATCTTCCCGGCGCTCTTGCTGCATCTCTTGGAAGAGCAGGCCGACCACGGATACGGATTGATGCAGCGCATCGACCAGCTGTGCGGTGACCTGATCGCGGTGAACACGAACAAGATCTATCCGCTGTTGCGCCGCCTCGAGGAACGCGGTTTCGTGAGCGCAAGCTGGGATCATCCGACCAAGCGGTCTCGGCGTATCTATGCGATCACGCCCGCCGGGCTGGAACGGCTGGATCGCATCAAGAAAGCGATGAATCCTTACCTCGAAACCATCGAAAGCGCGGTAGGACGCCTTCGCAAGGCACTCTACAACTAAGGTCGACAAAAAGGCACAGTAGCGAACGCAGGGGTGCGGCGTCCACAGCGACAATCCCGACTCCCGAAATGAGAGCCTGGGCCGTCGTACTCATCGCTGCGTTCACCCTTGGGGTCGCGCCGCGCCCGCCCGAACCGCCTGCCATTCCCGACGCGGTCACGCACCATGCGATCGTGCTCGGTGGACGAACCTATGCCTATACGGCGCGTGCCGGTACCATAACGCTACGCGACCAAGAGCACCGGCCGACGTGCCGCATGTTCTACGTAGCGTACACGCTCGACGGCGCGAATCCCAACACGCGTCCGGTAACGTTTCTGTACAACGGCGGACCGGGTAGCTCGACGATGTGGCTGCACATGGGATCGATCGGGCCCAAGCGCATCGTCACGAATTCCAACGGCACGGAAACTGCGGGACCGCCGTATCGTATCGTCGACAACCCGTATTCGTTGCTCGACCGGACGGACTTGGTCTTCGTCGATATGCCCGACAGCGGTTTTGGAAGAATCATCGGCGTTGGGAAGCCGAAAGATTTCTTCGGTGTCGACAAGGACGTGCAAGCGTTCGGACAATTCATCGAACGTTACGTTACCGCGTTTCGGCGCTGGAATTCACCCAAGTTTTTGTTCGGCGAGTCGTATGGGACGACGCGGTCGGCTGCGCTCGCCGCCTACCTCGAGAGCGGCGGAATCACCGTTAACGGGGTCGTCCTACAATCGACGATCCTGAGTTTCGCGCTCGATTGGGAGTTCGAGCCAACCGGCATCGGCGGCGGCGACTGGCTTTTCGTCCTCTATCTACCGACTGAAGCTGCGACCGCGTGGTACCATCACGCTGTTTCCTATCGCGGCAGCCTGCAATCGTTTGCGGCGGCTGCGGAGCACTTTGCTTCGACCGAGTATCTCGATGCGCTCGCGCAGGGCGCGGCGCTGCCGGCGAGTTCGTACGACGACGTAGTCGCTAAGCTGCATTACTATACCGGCCTCTCGGAGCAGTACATTCGCAACTCGAATCTTCGTATTCCATACTGGCGTTTCGAAACCGAGCTGCTTCGCGAACGCGGCAAGATCGTCGGGCGACTCGACTCTCGCTACTGGACGTTTGCGTTGGACCGCACGTCGGAGATGCCCGAGTGGGATCCGACCGATGCGGCGATCGACGCACCGTTCACGACGGCGGTGAACGAGTACCTGCGCCAGGACCTCCATTACAACACGCCACTCCTCTATCGGAGCAGTGTTTACAACATCATCGCGCGAAATGGTGGTTGGGATTGGAAGCACAACGGCTCCGAGGTGACCAACGTCGCGGTCGATCTCGCGCAGGCGATGACCTACAACAAGAACTTACGCGTTTTTTCCGCCAACGGCTACTACGATTTTGCAACGCCGTTCTACGCTACCGTGTACACGCTGAACCATTTGAACTTGGCGCCCGCGATCCAGAGTCACATCACCTACGGTTTCTATCCGTCGGGACACATGATCTACCTGAACGTTCCCTCGCTTGCACGGTATCACGCCGATCTGGAGCGTTGGTACTCGCGCGTGCTTTCGGTCCGATAGGAACGGTGACGATGATGAAGAGGTTCGTATCGATCGCGATGATAGCGGTGCTGTTCGGCGCCGCACCCGCGCCGCGGCCGCAACCCGTAATCACGCCCGACGCGGTGACGCAGCACACGATCCTGCTCGACGGCCGCACGCTTGCCTATACCGCGCGCGCGGGAACCATCGAGCTGACGGACGATCAGGACAGGCCGACGTGTAGCATGTTCTACACGGCGTTCACGCTCGACGGAGCCGATCCGTCTTCACGTCCGGTAACCTTTATCTACAACGGCGGCCCCGGAAGTTCGACGGTGTGGCTGCGCATGGGCTCGTTCGCCCCGGTACGCGTCGGGGTCGCGGACGGTCAAATGACCGGTCCGCCGCCGTATCATCTCATTACGGACAATCCGTACAGCCTGCTCGACCGCACCGACGAAGTCTTCATCGACATGTGCGACAGCGGCTACAGCCGCATCAACGGCGTCGGAAAGCCGAAAGATTTCTTCGGAGCCGACGCCGACGTCAAGTCGTTCGCCCAGTTCATCGACCGCTACGTGACCAAGTTCGGGCGATGGAACTCACCGAAGTTCCTTTTCGGCGAGTCGTACGGCACGCCGCGCTCGGCGATGCTGGTCAACTATTTGCAGAACGAGGGCATCGGTATCAACGGCGTCGTTCTACAATCGTCGATTCTCGATATGGCGCTCTACGGTGGAACGACGTTTGGGAGCAGCAGCCCGCAGGCTGGTGGCGACTGGTCGTACGTGCTCTACCTTCCGACGGAAACTGCCGCCGCCTGGTACCATCACAAGCTCCCGGCTTCGCTCGGCGATCTCCGCAGCGCGGTCGACGCTTCGCGGAACTTCGCGATGGGTGAATATCTGAACGCGCTCGCGCAGGGCGCGCGACTATCGCGAGGCGCGTTCAACGACGTCGTCGCTCAGCTCCATCGTTTTACCGGCCTCTCCGAGAATTATATCCGGCTGTCGAACCTGCGGGTTCCCTACGAGAAGTTCTTGGCACAGCTGAAGCGCGGAGAAGGACAGATCATCGGTCGCTACGACTCACGCTACGAAAGCTACGTCCTCGACAGCGCGGCGAGCTATCCGCAGTGGGATCCGACCGACGCTGCGATCGACTCGGCGTTCACCGCATCCAACAACTACTACATCCAACACGTTCTCGGGTACCATTCGCCGCTGACGTACCGCGTGCTCGCCTACAATATCATTCGTGCCGACGGCGGATGGAACTGGCACCACGACGGTCAACCCGTATTGAATACCGCAACCGACCTCGCGAACGCCATGACCTACAATCCGGATCTACGTGTCTTCTCGGCGAACGGCTACTACGACTTCGCTACACCATGGCTCGCGACGGTCTACACCCTCAACCACCTGAATCTCAAACCGCCGCTGCAGTCGCACATCACCTACGGTTTCTACGATTCCGGACACATGATCTACTTACACGCGAGCGCGCTCGCCCAGTACCATACGGACCTCGAAAACTGGTACGCATCGGTGCTCGCCGGCCGCTAGGCGTTCGTGGGTGGCAGGCTCTAACGGATCTT
>JAKAPO010000151.1 GCA_021807065.1 bacterium | reverse complement strand
CGATCTTTCCGTCGTTCCCGGAGACGGCTTCGAGGCAATTGCTCGCGAGCTAGGGACGGAAGTGGTTCTGAATACCGCGACGCAGAGCCCGAGCGTCCGAGACCTACTCTTGGCAATCAACAAATGCCTGAGCGCGCGTGTCTACCTCTTCACAAACGACGCGAATGTCATCCCTGCGGCAAAAGAAGCGGCAGCCGTCACTGCGAAGAATGTAACGATCGTGCCGAGCCGCAACGTTCTTGAAGGCGTCGCCGGGCTTCTTGCGATGAGCGCAACTACCGAACCGAGCGAATCCCAGCTCGAAAGTGCGGTTCAGGGTACGCGCGGCGCGCGCCTCTTTCTTGCTGCCAGAACCACCACGGCCGGTGGCATTTGCGTCGCGCGCGGTGCACCCGCGGCGCTCGTGGATGAGATGCTGATCGGTGGCACAACGCTGACGGATGTTGCCGTCAAAGCGGTCGAAGCGATGCGTAACGGGCAGCGCGGGGGACTGATAACGCTCTATTACGGCAGAGGACAGCGAGAGAAAGACGCGCGCAGACTCGGCGAAGGTTTGCAGGCGGCATTTACAGGCGCAGACGTCGAATACTATTACGGTGGCATGACCAACGCAGAATACTGGATAGCCTTCGATGAATAGGCCGCGTATCGTTGTGGATGCGATGGGCGGCGACCACGCGCCGGGCGAGATCGTCGCCGGTGCCCTGCTCGCGGCGAGCGAATACGATGCAGAGATCATTCTGACGGGTGACGAACCGCGGGTACGTGCGCTGCTGCACGGGCCGGCAGCCGATAGAATTACCGTACACCATGCGCCCGATACGGTGCCGATGGAGCAACCTGCATCGCAAGCGTTGCGTAGCGCCGACCGCACTTCGCTGGGAGTCGCCGTTTCGCTTGTCAAGCAAGGAGCGGCGGATGCCGTCGTCTCGGCAGGAAACAGCGGCGCGTTCCTTGCCATCGCGCTCATACGATTGCGAACGATCGAGGGTGTCGCTCGGCCGGCGATCGCGACGGTTTGGCCCGCGCTGCACGGACCTACGGTTCTGCTCGATTCGGGCGCTAACGTCGATTGCCGACCCGAATGGCTCGCGCAGTTCGGTGTGATGGGTGCAGCGTACGCGAAGGAAGTGCTCGGCATCGCACAGCCGCGCGTCGGCATCCTCTCGCTTGGTGAGGAGCGAACCAAGGGGAATGCGCAGGTCTTCGAGGCAGCCAAACTCTTGGACGAAGCTCCGATTGCGTTCATCGGTAACGTCGAGGGCAAAGACCTGTTCCACAACGTCGCCGACGTGGTCGTTTGCGATGGTTTTGTTGGGAACGTCGTCTTGAAGGCCGGCGAAGGCCTCGTTGCCGATCTCATGAAGGTCATACGCGAGACGCTGCTAACGGGCAGTCTCCTGACACGTTTGGGCACGATGATGCTCGCGCCGACCCTGAGAAAGCTGCGCAAACGCTTCGATTACGAGACCTACGGCGCGGCTCCGTTGCTCGGTCTGCGCGGCAACTGTCTGGTCACCCATGGCCGAGCCAACCGCAACGCCATCAAGCACGCCATCCACGCCGCAATCGAGGAAGCGCGGCACGACGTCGTCGGGAAGATTGGAGAACTCGTCACTCCGCATCTCGCCGCCCGGCTCTAATGGCAGCGGACCCCGCGAGCCGTAGGCAAGTGGCGATCGTTACCGACAGCACGTCGGACATCGATCCGCTACGTGCGGCAGAACTAGGCATTACCGTCGTTCCGCTCTTCGTTATCTTCGGCAGCCGGAGCTACCGCGACATTGTCGAGTTGTCCCGGCCCGAGTTTTATAGAAAACTCGCGACGGAACGCTCGCTGCCGACGACGTCGCAGCCGACCGACGCGATGTTCGCCGAAGCATTTGCAGCCGCGGACGCGGATCAGCTTCTCTGCGTCACGATCTCCTCGCACCTCTCGGGAACGATCAACTCAGCGCGTCTCGCGGCCGAACGCTTCGACGGGAAACGGATCGAGATCTTCGATTCGGAGAGTGCGGCCGGCGGACTTGGTTTGATGGTGCTGCCCGCGGCCGAAATGGCTCACTCCGGACATGCTCTCGACGAGATCGTCGAGGCGCTCGAGGACGAACGCGCTGTACAACGGCTCTTCGCGTGCGTTCCCGATCTCTCGCACCTTCAGCGCAGCGGACGCATCGGGCGTGCGCGGGCGGCGCTGGGTACGCTCATGCGCATCGTACCGGTGTTGGGTTTCGAACGCGGCGAGGTCGTCGCAAAGGCTGTCGTTCGCACGTTCGCGCGCGCTCAGGAGACGATGTTGGATCTGGCGCTAGAGAACGTTGGCGATGTGACGCTGCGTCGATTCGTCGTCATGCACACCAATGCGCCTGAGCTCGCAGAGGCCGTGGTCGCGCGATTACGCGCGCGCCTCGGCGGTGCGCAGCCGAACCTTTTCGAAATCTGGGAGGCCGGTCCGGTGATCGCGGTGCACGGTGGACCCGGAGCCGTGGGAATATTCGTCGCGTGATGAGGTTTGGTGTATACGTACACTTCGCGTTTTGTCCGTACGTCTGTCCCTACTGCGATTTCGCCAAGTGGCCCTATCGCGCGAGCGAGGCGCGGCGCTACCTGGACGCGCTCGACGCCGAGCTCATGCGCGAACCTTCACGATCTGCAACGACAATCTATCTCGGTGGCGGTACGCCAAACACCTACGATGCTGGAACGCTCTGCGCCTTCGTGGAGCGCGTGCGCGCGCACTTTCCTCTGACGGAGTCTTGGCAGGAGATCACCGTGGAGGTGAATCCCGAACTGGTGAAGCTACGTGACTTTGCCGACTATCGCGCTGCAGGCGTGACCCGAGTCTCCGTCGGCGTTCAATCTTTTGACGAACGTGAGACGCGCACGCTCGGCCGCCGCCACACGCCGGGCGACGTGCGAGAGACGGTTTTGCGCGCCCGTAACGCCAAGCTCGAATCGGTCAATCTCGATCTCATCTTCGGTATCCCCGGACAGACGTCGCGGTCGTGGCGAACCTCGCTCGAAACGGCGATTGCTCTAGAGGTCGATCACGTTTCTGCGTATGGGCTCACGATCGAGGAAGGAACGCGGTTCGCAAAATTGTACGCGCGCGAACCGCAGCAATTTGCGAGCGACGAAACTCAGGCGGAGTTCTACGAGATTGCAATCGACATGTTGGCGGCGGCGGGTTACGAACAGTACGAGATCAGCAACTTTGCTCGTCCGGGGCATCGCAGCGTTCACAACGAGAACTATTGGAACAACGGCGAGTACGTAGGGCTGGGCGTCGGCGCCGCCTCCTATCGCCAGGGTGTGCGCTCCGTCCACACCCGGTCGCTCGGCGACTACGTTCGGGCCGCGCTCTCCGGGGTTCCGATCCCGGGCGAGAGCGAGCGCTTGGAGGGCAAGCGCCGGGTGGGGGAGGCGATCATGCTCGCTTTGCGGACGGCGCAGGGAGTGCGCCTGGATGCCTTCAAAGAGCGGTACGGCATCGATGTACTCGAAGATTACGCGCCCGTCGTGGCAACCTATGCCGCCGCGGGATTCCTCGAAAGAGATACCAACGCCGTGCGGCTAACGCGACGCGGGCGCCTCGTTGCCAACGAGGTATGCGGGGCATTTCTAGCATTAACGTAGGAGACAGGTCCCACGTCGTTTTGCGTGCTCTTTTTGGCTTGCTTTTCGGCGTAGCCGGCTTTCTCATCGGCCGCGAGGCGTACATCAACGTTTTTTCCGCGCACGTCGCCGGCGAGTGGGCGCAGGTCGCATTCGTCGTCATCACCCCGGTTGCAGGCGCGATCGTCGGTATCCTCATCGCTCCCCTGGCGCAAAGCCTCTTCGAAGAGCAGCTCACTTCGGTCGAAGATTCGATCGAGCGCCTTGCGCCTTCGGAGCTCGCCGGAGGTGCGATAGGGCTTATCGTCGGTCTCGTCATCGCGTTTCTCATCAAGAGCATTCTGTTCGAGTTCATCAGCGTAACGGGCCGAACGGGCAATTACGTCGCCATCGTGCTCTATCTCATCGTAACGATCTTCGCCGCGTACCTTGGAGCGCGAGTCGGTGCAAAGATGCGGATTTTGCCGATTCCGCTCGCCGCAGCAACCGGCTCCGCCCTCGCAAAAGTCGTCGACACGTCCGTGATCATCGACGGGCGCATCGCCGAGATCGTCGAGAGCGGCTTCCTCGAAGGGACGCTGGTCGTTCCGCGCTTCGTGTTGCGGGAGCTGCAGACGATCGCCGATTCAGTCGATCCGATGAAACGGACGCGCGGCCGGCGAGGACTCGAGATCCTCGGGAGACTTCAGGAACTGTCGGCAATCGAGATCGGCGAGCGGGATTACGACGACCTTCCGCCGGGAAGCGTCGATGCGAAGCTGGTTCGCTTCGCGCGCGAACTGGGAGCACGATTGCTGACCAATGACTACAATCTGAACCGCATCGCGCATCTCGAAGGCGTTGCAGTGCTGAACGTCAACGAGCTCGCCAACGCCGTTAAGTCGGTTGTGCTCCCCGGCGAGGAACTGCGCGTTACCGTCATTCGCGAAGGAAAAGAGCCGCACCAAGGAGTCGCCTACCTCGATGACGGCACGATGATCGTCGTCGAGCATGGCCGGCGACTGATGGGCGAAACGGTCGACGTCGTGGTGACGTCCGTCCTGCAAACGGTGGCCGGGCGGATGATCTTCGCGCGCGCGAAGCGCGAGCAAAGCGCTTCGTCAGGGACCTGAATGCGCTGGGGAGCGGTTCTGGCCGCCGGCGGGCGCGGCGAGCGGTTCGGGCGGCCGAAGCAGTTCATCGAGATCGCGGGACTGCCGATGCTCGGCTGGTCGATTCGTGCCTTTGCATCGATGCCCGAGATCCTCCAGATCGTGATAGCCATCGAACCGGGCCTGGTTACGCGTACCGAGGAGTTGCTCTCGCAGCTTGCGCCGGACTGCGCATCGCGCGTCGTCATCGGCGGAATGACGCGTAAGGAATCGGTGAAGCACGGACTTCTGGCATTGGATGAGAGCGTCGAAGCCGTCTTGATCCACGACGGAGCGCGACCCCTGGTGCGCGTGCAAAACGTACGCGCGGGAATGCGCCAGGTGCGGCCGGGACGCGGCGCCGTCCTCGCCACACCTGTGGTCGACACGATCAAGGTTGTCGACAAGGACAGCTTACTCGTCGAGAAGACGCTCGATCGCTCCACGCTGTGGGCGGCGCAGACCCCGCAGTTGGGAATGCTCGGCGATTTCCGGCGTGCATATGCGCTGCAAGATCCGGCTACGGATGATACCGCGTTGCTCGAACGTATCGGCGTCGAGGTCGTTATCGTCCCGTCTCGCCACGCGAACTTCAAAGTAACGATTCCAGAAGATGTTCCGCAGGCCGAGCTACTGCTGCGCGAGCGAATCGAATCGGGTATTCCCGAGCCGGATACGCTGCTTGTCGAGGTCTTTGGAGCGCTGAGCATGATCGATGCAGTCTGCCGCGAGATCGAGGCGCTCGGCGGCCGCATCGATGCCGTGGAGCGCGATCTGCCGCGCGGCGCCGCAGTACGTGCATACCTGCGGGCCGACCGGTTGCGTGATTTCGAGACCTCGTTCGTTCCTCTCGCGGACGGCAGCGCGACCCTGACCGTGCACGACGTCGGCGGCATCGCGTGATACGAGTCGGCCATGGTTTCGACGCTCATAGGCTCGCAGGTGGACGCAAACTGATCCTGGGCGGCGTGGTGATTCCGTACGAAAAGGGTTCGCTCGGACATTCCGACGGCGACGTGCTCGCGCACGCGCTCGCCGACGCGCTTCTCGGCGCGGCATCGCTCGGCGATCTCGGATCGTATTTTCCCGAGAGCGACCCGCAGTGGAGGGATGCCGACTCGATGGTGCTGCTCCGAACGTGTGCCGGGAAGGTAGGCGAAGCCGGATTCGCAATCGGCAACGTCGATGCAACGGTCGTCGTGCAGCAGCCACGGCTCGGCCCGCATCTCGAGTCGATGCGCCGCAGCATCGCATCGGCGCTGGCGGTTACGGACGAACGCGTTTCGATCAAGGCGAAGAGCAGCGATGGTATGGGATATACCGGCGATGGAACCGGCATCGCGGCATACGCTGTTGCACTCATCGAACGCATATGACGCAGTTCGATGGTTACGAGTCGCCATGCTGAAGGCAATCGGCGCGGATCTGCGCGCGGCGGTCGAACGCGACCCAGCGGCGCGCGGCGCGATCGACGTGTTGCC
>JAKAPO010000150.1 GCA_021807065.1 bacterium | reverse complement strand
ATCAGGAAGGCAGCCGCGAGGACACCTGGGATTCCACCGATCGTGAGACCAAGCGCCGCTCGAAACGAGTAGGCATCGAAGCGGATGAAACGATTGCTCGCAAACGGCATGAGAAACGCGCAAGAGCCCATCATGATCGGCCAAGCCGCGAGCGGATTCATGCCCAGCAATCCCACGACGATCATGGCCGGCGCGTACAACCCGATCCCGATCGTCATGAGCGCGCCGAGGGCAAATAGCGCAATCAAACCCGCCACAAAAGGTAGGCCCGTCAACGCGAGCGCCGTGCCACCGCAATATCCTTGTTTACTATGACACTCGATGATATTTGCGAGAAACATCACGGCAGCGGCTAGCAGTAGGCCTCCCATGCCGATCTGCACGTAGCGACGCGGCCAACGCGCTACAATTCCTGCTCCAAACCAAGCGCCCAATACCGAAGCGACAATCAAGGAGATCAGCGTTAACGGAGCCACTCCGATAATGCCGATGAAGATCAGGGCTTCTGCGATTGTCGGTAGCGTGTGGCCGACATTGAGGGTTCCCGGGATTCTCTCGTCGGGAACGACCTTGAAGAATTTGAAGAACGACGTCGTTACCGCAAACGATCCGATCCCCAGCGTATCGAAGAAATCGGTGACGAAGCCGATGGCCAGCTCGAGCGGCCGCGGAAATGCAAAACCGCCGCGCCTGAGCACCGCCACGACCCAAGAGATGATCAACAGCAGGGCAACGGCACCGAGCCCAGCGAGTAAGAGGCTCCGGATCATGGCTCTCTCATTCGCCTCGAAGGCTTCGACTCATCCGTCGGATGCTGGCAATATTTTTCACGGCCATGACTAACAGGTTGCGCTTGTAGTTCAACGGATAGAGCGTGACTATCGCAGGTCGGAGATCCGGTTCGATTCCCGGCAGGCGCGACCCGAGTCGCAGGGTTCACGGGAACATTGCACGGGGTTGCAACCGCGTCATCATGGACTCCCATCTGCGATAGTGGCGATCCTTTGAGCTACGCGAGAGCGGATGGGATTGTGTTCGCTCTCGTTCTTATTCCGGACGGCGGCAACAGATTTCGAGTTTGTTGCCTTCGGCGTCCTCGAAGAACGAGGCGTAGTAGTTGGCGCCATAGTCCGTGCAGAGATGTGGTGCCTCGTAGGCATGCGCGTCCGCATTCTTTGCAATCGTCGACAACAGGTCGACTTCGGCGCGGGTATGTGCAGCAAATGCAACGCGCGTACCGTTGGGATGATGGTTCGGCTCTTCCACGATCCAGAAGAATTCGTCGTCACCGGTTTCGTTGGGCCGATGGTATCCGACTCCGTCGGAATCCTGGTGCAGATCGGTATAACCCATCGCCTCGAACAACGCGTCGTACAGTGGTCGCGTTCTCGCGACGCTACCGACGCGGAAGTCGACGTGATCGTACAACATGCTTATCGTTCTTTCCTCATAGCGCGATGCCGCCTAATTTTCCGCGTACCTTTTACCCTCAGGGTTCTTACGTCGTATTGCCGAATCCGCGGGTCCAGTGTCAGCAACAACAGATCGTCTTCCATAGCTTGCGCTACCAACATGCGATCGAATGGATCGCGGTGCAGCAGTAGGAGCTTCGCGAGCGAGCGGCTGGTTCAAGCGTTCTCGAGCTCGCGCGTGGCGCTGGCGTTGAAATAAGCCGCCTTCGGGTGATGGATCACGATCGCCGCCGTCGATTGTTCGGGAACCATCTGATATGCGGCGGTGAGCGTTACGCCGATGCGATTTGTCGCATCGAGGAGCTTGAAAACGGTCTCGTGCTGCGAGAGATCGGGGCAGGCGCCGTATCCCCACGAGTAGCGCTTGCCTCGATCTGCTTCGATGCCCAATTCCGCGCGAATGCGGCGATGAACGTATTCGGCCAGTGCCTCGGCGGATTGCACCGAGAATCCATGGAGGAAATACGCCTCGCTGTACTCTCCTGCGGCCTGGAGCGCTTCGATCCGGTGGGTCGCCTCATCACCAACGGTGACGATTTGCAGCGCGACGACGTCGATCGGTGATCCGTCACGTTCGCGCACGTAATCTGCGAGGCAGAGATGCCCGCCGCCCGGTTGCCGCGCGAACGTGAACCGAGCGATCTCCTTCGACACACCGTTGGAATCAAAAAGAACGACGTCGTCACCCTCGGCTGCAGCGCGAAAGTAGCCGTATACCGCGCGAGGACGCAGGATGGAACCACCTTCGGCTTCCGCTTCGTAACGGCGCAATCGCGGCTCGAACTCCTCATGCAAGAGGCGCTCGAACGGCGCACCTTTCGTATTCGCGGCGCCCCATGAGAGCCGGAAGAGGCTTCGCAAATCGAAGCATTGCCATAGCTCCGTCATATCGATCTCTGAGATCGTACGCGTGCCGAGGAACGGCGGTGCCGGGACGTCCGCGATCTGTTCCCGTACCGCAGAAACGACTACCGCGCGTACGCCGTCGCTCGGCGCCGTGGCTCGCGACTGCTGCGCCAGCGCCTCACCGCGAATGCGCTCGACGAACCGTTCCCGCCCCGATCGATCCCCGGTGAGCGTGTCCATGATCTCGAGACCCTCGAATGCGTCCTTCGCGTAGAACAATCCCGGCTCGAAGAAGCGCTCGCCATCGACCAGCGCGATTCTGCGTCCGAAATCGCGATTGATAGCCGCGCCCCCGACGATCACCGGGAAGCGCAGGCCGCGTGCCTGCTGCTCTTGCACGCAGATGGGCATCTGCTTGCTCGTCGAGACCAGCAGCGCCGAGAGACCGATTGCATCGGCACGCACCTCGACCGCCTTCTCCAGGATGGAATTCATCGGCACTTGCTTGCCGAGATCGAAAACCGTATAGCCGTTGTTGGTCAAGATGGTGTTGACGAGATTCTTGCCGATGTCGTGTACGTCGCCAAAGACCGTCGCCAGCACGACCTTCCCTTTCGTAATGCCTTCCTTCTTCTCCAAGAACTGCTCGAGGTGAGCCACGGCCTTCTTCATCACTTCGGCCGACTGTAAGACGAACGGCAAGATCAGCTCGCCGGCGCCGAACCGATCGCCAACGTCTTTCATCGCCGGCAGAAGGACTTCGTTCAGCACCGCTACCGGCGTTCGCGCGCGCAATGCCTCGTCGATCTTCGCCTCGATACCTTCCTTGTGCCGATGCAGAATAGCATTGTGGATTCGTATCTCGACCGGAGTATCGCTTCCCTCGACGTCGCCCGGTGCTTGCGCACCTCGCTCGGTCGGGATGACAGCGTGCTCGATCAGGCACTGCAGCGCGTCCGGGTGTCGATTGAAAATTAAGTCTTCGCACCGCCGCCGTATGTCGGCATCGACTTCGGCATAGGGCGCGATCTCTTTGGCGTGCACGAGCGCGCAATCGAGCCCGGCTTCGACGCAATGATGGAGAAAGACGGAGTTGAGCGCGGCGCGCGCCGCCGGCTTGAGCCCGAACGAAACGTTGGAGACACCGAGTGACGTCAATACGCCGGGCAGGGCCGCCTTGATCGCGCGAATCCCTTCGATAGTCGCCCTGCCGGATTCGGCAAACTCCGAGTCGCCCGTGGCAAGCGTAAACGTGAGCGGATCGAAGACGAGCGCCCCCGGCGCAAGACCGTACTCGCCGACGACGATTTCATAGATGCGCCGCGCGACCTCGAGCTTTCGCTCGACCGTCTTGGCCATTCCCTCTTCGTCGATCGTTAAGGCGATCACCGCGGCACCGTGTTCGAGCGCCATAGGCAGCACGCGGTCGATCTTCGCGCGCCCCGATTCGAGATTGACCGAGTTGAGTACCGCGCGGCCGGGATAGTTCTTGAGCGCGACCTCCATCACGCGCGGCTCGGTTGTGTCGATGACCAGCGGCGCCTCGACCGATTGCGAGAGGCGGCGCACGATCTCGCGCATCTGCGATTCCTCGTCGCTTCGTTCCGTCAGCGCGCAGCACACGTCGAGCACGTGAGCGCCGGCCTCGACCTGCTCTCGCCCGAGCATCGCGATCTCGTCGTACCGCTCCTCCAAGAGAAGGCGCTTCATCCGCCGCGAACCCTGAGAGTTGATGCGCTCGCCGATGAGCAGCGGCCTCGGCTCCTGTTCCAAACAGACAGCCGTCATCGCCGACGCGATGTACTCGGGACGACTGGGAAGGGGCACATCGTCCGAGGAGGATCTGAACGAGCCCCGAGAGCCAGGATGGCGGAGGGGCGAGGAAGTCAGCAGGAGCGAGTCAGGAGGGCGAGCGACGAGCGGCTCCGAGGGCGATGCACTCCTTCCTAAGTCGTCGAGCACCTTGCGCAGCGCGGCGATATGTTCCGGTGTCGTGCCGCAGCAGCCGCCGATCGCGTTGACGCCGTACTCACGAACGAACTCGCAAAGCTCGCGTGCGAGTTCGGCCGGAGTTTGTGGGTAGATCGTCTCGCCGCTTGGACCCATAATCGGTAGGCCTGCATTTGGAATGACGGAGACGAAACAGCGCGAGTTCTCGCACAGATAGCGGACCGAGTCGCGCATCTGTGCAGGACCCGTCGAGCAGTTCAGGCCGATGACGTCGATGGGAAGCGCGTCGAGCACCGCGCAGATCGCGCGGATGTCGGTTCCGAGCAGCATGCGTCCCTCGGTGATGAGGGTCGGTTGCGCTTGAAGCGGGACTCGCCGCATGCCGCGTGCGAACTCGCGCGTAATTCCGGCGATCGCCGCTTTCAACTCGAGCAGGTCTTGCATCGTCTCCAGCAAGAGCAGATCGACGCCGCCGTCGACGAGCGCGCGCGCCTGTTCGCCATAGATCGCCGCCAGTTCGTCGAACGTGATCTTCGACAGCGTAGGATCCGAAGACGAGATCAGCATTCCGGTCGGGCCCATCGACCCGGCTATAAATCGAGGCCGAGCTCCGCTTGATTGCGCGTCGCAGGCTTCCCGCGCGATTTTCGCAGCCGCGAAATTGATCTCACGCGTCCGGTCACCGAGCGAATACTCGTCCAATTTCAGGCGCGATGCCGTGAACGAATCGGTTTCGATCACGTCGGCTCCGGCCGCGAGGTACGCGTCATGGATGCGCCGGACGATGTCGGGACGAGAGAGCACGAGCGCTTCGTTGCATCCGGCGTAACGTTCTCCGCCGAAATCGCTGGCACAAAGTCCCAGCGCCATGATTTCGGTTCCCATGGCGCCGTCGAAGAGCAGGACTCGCTCTCGTATCGCGGTTAGGTAATCAGACAACGACTCGTATCTCGCCCACCGATGTTCCGGCACGATTATACACGACCGGGCGAGCGAAGGTCGTGAGGCGATCGACCTGCGCCGCGCTCAGAGCGCCAAGCCGCTCCAGGGCCGCGATGCTCGAGGGCGCCCGCGCACGCGCCGCGCCGTCGAGCACTTTTGACGCATAACCGGCGCCATGCGGAACGATGGCGACGCCGTGCATGCCTTCGGCCCCGCCCTTGGACACGATCGTTCCCTCCCCGGCACGCATCAACTCGGTATCGAACTCGCCCGCTCCGGCAACGTACTCCGGTTGGGCGATCATCGCGCCGCGCACGATCTCGAGCGCGCGCGCCTCACGTTCGCCGATTCCCCGCAAGGTTGCGAGGCGAGCAAAAGAAAGCGCTATCTTTCGCAGCGGGGTCGCATAGACCGGAATTCCGCAGCCGTCTACGGCAACCGGCCACGTGCGGGCGTCGTCATCGCAGAGCCGCGCGCAGAACTCGAGGATTGCGCGCTGCGCTGGATGGTTGGCGTCGAGGTACGTCTGTGTCGGCGCGCCGAGGATCGTGCAAAGCGCGAGTATTCCCGCGTGCTTCCCCGAGCAGTTGTTGTGAACGGCGCTCGGCGATTCGCCGCGCGCAAGCATTGCGCGCGCCGCGAGGTCGTTATATGGAAGATGCGCCCCGCAGCGAAGCGCGCTCTCCGATAGTCCGATCTTGTGCAGGAGCGAACGAACCGCCTCCACGTGAATCGCTTCGCCGGAGTGCGACGCAGCCATGACCGCAATCTCGCGTTCGTCCAATCCGAACCTCTCCCGCGCACCTGCAGCTATGACCGTGGCTGCGATGAACGGTTTCGAGGAGGAACGTACGTAGACGGGCGCATCCACATTGCCGCTTTGGAACAGCGTATTGCCGCCGGCCTCGCAGGCATAGGCGGCAACGGTATGCTGCGATTCAACGAGGCCGCCGCGCGTGACTTGAACGATCACACGAGGGCGGGTTCGAGAACGACGGCTTCCTGCTCTGCAAAGACGGGATTGCTCAGATAGCGCTCGCCGGTATCGCAGGCAAACGTCACGATCCACTAACCGCGGAACT